>DOUV01000418.1 GCA_003520455.1 Chloroflexota bacterium
TCCGCGCCGCCCGTGGCGCCGCGCGCCGCGATGAATTGGGGGCTGGTGTACCGCTCGCCGGTCCTGTGGCACCTGGCTGCCGTCTATGCGATGTTTGGCTTCGCCTACATTATCTACGCCACCTTCTTTGCCACCTACCTCACGAAGGAAGGCGGCTGGAGCCCCGCGGCCGCCGGCGGTCTCTGGGCGACCATCGGCGCGCTCAGCATCTTCAGCGGCTTCATCTGGGGGGCCATCTCGGATACCATCGGTCGAAAGTACGGCCTGGCCCTCGTGTTCCTCCTGCAGGGGCTCTCGATCCTGATCTTTGCCCTGTTCCGCACCCCGGCCGGCTTTTACCTGTCGGCGATCCTGTTCGGTCTGACGGCCTGGAGCATCCCCGGCATCATGGCCGCTGCCTGCGGCGATTACGTCGGCCCGCGCCTGGCGCCGGCTGCCTTGGGCCTGATCACCGTCATCTTCGGCATCGGCCAGGCCTTTGGTCCGAGCCTGGCGGGGGCCATTGCCGACTCGACCGGATCGTTCGAACTGGCGTTTATCGTGGCGGCGCTCGCGGAGGGGGTTGGGGCCGCGGGGGCGCTGTTGCTGACACGACCGGTAGAGAACTTGTAAGGCGCTTCCATCGTTCCGAGGAAGAGGCACGGTTCAGTTGTGCTCGAAGCGGCCGCCCGCGTGATCGTTTTCGCTGCGCTGAAGAAGTTCGAAGATTGGGAAAGGGCCGGTTGTGGAGATGGTACGACAAACCAGTGATGCTCGCCGTGCCAATCGAGGCGCTGTTGCCATCAGAAATGCGTTCGATTCATACCATCTGAAGTTCAAGAAGATCACGCGCCGGGCCAGGTCACGGTTTGAAGGCCAGGATTGGCTGGGTGGGCAAAGAGATGCTGTGGAAAGATTGGATCTCTACAAGAAGATTGTCGATAAAATTGTTGTGACCATCGTGAATATCTTGGGCGATCAGGCTAAAGATAGAGCGGTGTGGGCACAAATGAAGGAGAGATATTCGGAATTAATCGCAGATCGAGATGATTTTGAGCTCGCTGAAACCTTCTTTAATTCTGTGACCAGGAGGATTTTCTCGACAGTCGGTGTCGATCCGAAGATCGAATACGTTGATTCTGATTTCGAGCAACGGCCGGCGGAGACTGAGAAGCCGGTCTACAAAGCTTACACCTGCAAAGGTGCAACGAGTTGCGTTGTGAGAGAAATCTTGCTGGATTATCGGCTCAACGTTGATTATCAAGATATCGAACTGGATATTCAATTGGTCGCGAATGAGATCGATTCTTGTGTTCAAGCAGGCTATAATTCCGAACAAATCGATATGGTTGAAGTAATCAAGCCCATTTTCTATAGGAATAAGGGGGCCTATATTATAGGGAGAATCTACGTGGGATCGCAGATCATCCCGCTGGTTATCCCTTTGCTGAATACGGAACGGGGGATTATCGTTGATGCTGTTCTGTTGACTGAAGATGAAGCGAGCATTGTATTCAGTTTCACGCGATCTTATTTTCACGTCGAAGTGTTGAGACCGTATGAGCTCATATGCTTCTTAAAGTCTATTATGCCGCTCAAGCGCGTAGCCGAACTTTATATTTCGATAGGGTACAATAAACATGGTAAAACAGAATTATATCGAGACCTTCTCCGGCATCTTGCGGCCTCGGATGATACATTCGTGATCGCACGCGGGGCGAGGGGAATGGTTATGGTTGTTTTTACCATCCCCTCCTACGATGTTGTGTTTAAAATCATCAAGGATCAATTCACCTATCCTAAAACGACCACCCGGCAGGAGGTCATGGATCGGTACCAGCTTGTGTTCAGGCGCGATCGCGCGGGTCGACTGGTGGATGCGCAGGAGTTTGAACATCTGGAATTTGATCGGAGTCGTTTTTCGGATGGGTTGCTTGAGGAATTGATGGAAGTTGCGGCCAGCAGTGTGAAGGTGGAGAATGGCAATGTGGTTATTAAACATCTCTACACCGAGAGAGAGCTGACCCCCCTCAACCTCTATTTACGGGAGGCGAATCAAGAAGCAGCGTGTAGCGCCGTCACTGACTATGGAAGAGCGATCAAAGATCTGGCGGCGACGAATATATTTCCAGGCGATTTCTTGTTAAAGAATTTTGGGGTGACACGCCACGGGCGCGTGGTTTTTTATGATTATGATGAGCTCTGCCTGTTGACGGATTGTAACTTTCGGAGGATCCCTCCCGGGCGAGACCTCTACGAGGATTTTGAGGCAGAGCCCTGGTTTTCCGTGGGTGAGCACGACATTTTCCCCGAGGAGTTTGAAAGATTTTTGGGACTTCAAGCGTATCTGAAACAAGTTTTCATGGAGAAGCATAGCGATCTGTTGGATGTGGAATTCTGGCAGGATATGCAAGTGCGGCACCGGGCTGGGGAAGTTATCGATGTGTTCCCGTATCGACAGAGCAAACGTCTCTCACGAAGCCGATCCTGACGCGCCTCTGAGAAAGCATCGGGGGGAGACCGGGAGAACCGGCTCGTGAGGAACCTCGAATTGGCCGGCTGCCTCTCGCCGCACAGTGGACATTGAGGGGCGATTGCGGTAAAAACATGCCGCGACGAAGTAGATTCGTTGACGTGACCGGTGTTCTCGCGACGCGAGAATGCCGAACCCTCTTTCTTTCAGGAGTTGAGCTGATGACAACCGACAATGGCCAGAACGGCCGCAACGGGCGGCGGATGCGCTCGGACATGATCAAGAAGGGCTTCGAGCGGGCCCCGCACCGCTCGTTACTGAAAGCGACCGGAGTAACCGACGCCGATATGAATAAGCCCTTCATCGCGATCGCCAACAGCTATATCGATATCATCCCCGGTCACGTGCATCTTCAAGCCTTCGGCGAGGTCGTCCGCGCCGCCGTGCGTGAGGCGGGCGGGGTGCCCTTCATGTTCAATACGATTGGGGTCGATGATGGCATTGCCATGGGTCACGAGGGCATGAAGTACTCCCTCCCGAGCCGCGAGATCATCGCCGACAGTGTCGAGACGGTCGTGGCCGCCCACCACTTCGACGGGATGATTTGCATCCCCAACTGCGACAAGATCGTGCCGGGGATGCTCATGGCCGCCATGCGCCTGGATATCCCGACGATCTTCATCTCCGGCGGTCCGATGAAGGCCGGCGTGACTCCCAGGGGCAAGGTGGTCGATCTGATCTCGGTCTTCGAGGGCGTCGGAGCCTATAAGGCCGGTACGATCGATGCGGCGGAGCTCAAAGAGTTGGAGGATTTCGGCTGTCCCACCTGCGGCTCTTGCTCGGGAATGTTCACCGCCAACTCGATGAACTGTCTCTGCGAGGCGCTGGGGATGGCATTGCCGGGCAACGGGACGATTCTCGCGGTCGATCCCCGCCGCGAGCAACTGGCGCGCCAGGCCGCTCACCAGTTGCTGCGCCTGATCGATCTGGATTTGACCCCCCGCCAGATCGTCACTCCCGAGGCGATCGACAACGCCTTTGCGCTTGACATGGCGATGGGTGGCAGCACCAACACCGTGCTCCACACCCTGGCGCTGGCCTATGAGGCCGGCGTGGACTATCCCATCGAGCGGCTCAACGAAGTCAGCCGGCGTGTCCCCTGCATCTGCAAGGTGGCGCCGAGCAGCCAGTATCACGTCGAGGATGTGGACCGCGCCGGGGGCATCTCGGCCATCCTCAACGAGCTGGCCAAACGACCGGGGATCCTTCACCTCGACCAGATCACCGTCACGGGCCAGACGCTGGGCCAGAACATCGCGGACCGCGAGAGCCGCGACGCTGAGGTCATCCGCCCGATCGAGCAGCCCTACAGCGAAGAAGGGGGCCTGGCGATCCTCTTCGGCAACCTGGCGCCGAACGGGGCCGTGATCAAGAGCGCGGGAGTCCTCCCGGAGATGTTAGTCCACCGTGGCCCGGCGATCGTCTTCAACAGCCATGATGAGGCCAACGCCGGGATCCTGAGCGGTCAAGTCAAGCCGGGCGATGTGGTAGTCATCCGCTACGAGGGTCCCAAGGGCGGGCCGGGCATGCAAGAGATGCTCGCGCCGACCTCGAACATCATTGGCATGGGCCTGGGCTCGAGCGTGGCGCTCATCACCGACGGCCGCTTCAGCGGTGGCACCCGCGGTGCCTGCATCGGCCACGTCTCACCGGAAGCCGCGGCCGGAGGGCCGATCGCACTGGTCGAAAACGGTGACATCATCGCAATTGACATTCCCAACCGTACTTTGACAGTTGAGCTCAGCGACGAAGAGATGGCCCGGCGCCGGGCCGCCTGGCGCCCACTCATTCGCGAGATTCCCAGCCGCTGGCTGCGCCGCTACGCCAAGATGGTCACCAGTGGCAGTACCGGGGCCGTGCTGATGGAATAATCTTCCAGGCATTCTCACTCCCCCCAAATGTAGAGACGCCCCGGTGGGGCGTCTCCGGTGGGGCGTCTCCGGTGGGCCGTCTCCGCTCCTCCGCGCCTGCCGCCCCCTGTAGAGACGCCCCCGCGGGGCGTCTCTCCTGGTGGGCCATCTCCGCCTCTCCAGTGGAGACGCGCCGCTGCGCCGTCTCTACCGGTACCTTACGGCGGACCCTCTGGTTCCCCCCTGACGCTCTCGAGATATTTCCTCTATTCTCCTGAACTCCTCGAACATCGCGGAGTCATTCTTTGAGAGATCCTCCCTTGCAAACGCCCATCACTTTTGCAGTGACGGGCGTCTTTGGCCGCCGAGACCTTTGTTCCATTGCATTGCGTTGCTCTTCCCTGGTAGAGTCACAGTACCAGACAAGCTGCGGCTCTACAGATAGTTCTCTGGGAACGCCGGCAGTCGAGCAATGGCGACCGCGCCTGATGCGGCAGGTCCGGGTGAATTCTAGCGGTCAGCCGCGGATCACCCCGCAGATCGCACGGTTCTCCGGCCCCCGGCGACAGGCATTGCCACCACCTCTCTCACAGGGCTACGCATGACCACCAGACGCCTCCTGCCCCCGTTCATTCTCGGTTTGAGCTTGACGCTGGTTTTCTTGATCCTGTCTGCCCCGCCGGGGAGTGAGCCGGCAGCCGCCCTGGCGAGTCCTGGGATTCGCTACGTTGCAACCAGGGGCGTCGATGCCGGTGCGTGTACCTTGCCCGAGAGCCCCTGCCGGACAGTGCAATACGCTGTGGACGTCGCGAGCCCCGCCGACGAGATATGGGTCGCCTCCGGCGTTTACACCAGCGTCAAGTCGCTGGCAATTGGCAACCAGGTCGTTTTTATCAATAAACCGGTCATCATTCGCGGTGGCTACAGCGCGACGAGTTGGAACAGGCCCGGCGGGGTGGCAAGCGGGACGATTTTGGATGCCATGGGACAGGGCCGGGTGGTGTCCATCATCGCCGCCCGCACGGTCGTGCTCGATGGACTGGGGATCACCGGCGGAGATGCCTCCGGGCTCGGTGGAGGCCTGAACGATGAGGCGGCCGGCGGCGGCATCTACAGCTTCACGTCGACGCTATGGATCAACAATTCCTGGATCGCCGGCAACAAGGCCGATGCCGGTGGCGGTGTCTTTCTGAGCCAGAGCCATGCCAGGTTCACCGGGAATACCATTGCCGGCAACATCGCTCGGATCAACGGGGGTGGGATCTACCTCTCCAACAGCCCCACCCTGATCCTGGACGGAAACTCGGTCGTCAAGAACGTGGCGCGCAGGAATGGGGGTGGCCTGATCTTGGACCACAGCCAGGCGCTCCTCGATGGCAACACGGTTGCCGACAACCGCGCTCCCTACGGTGGCGGTCTGGGTCTCGAGTACAGCGCGGCCAGCCTGATCGGGAACGTGATCCGGCGGAATGGGGCCACCCAGGTGATCGAGACTGCCTCGAGCTACGACGGGGGCGGCCTGGCCGTATCGCACAGCGATGCCGTGCTCGACAACAACGTGATCGCCGAGAACTCGGCAGCGGGTCGTGGCGCCGGCCTCTTCGTGTGGGCCTCCCGGCTTCGCCTTCGTCACACCACGCTGGCGGGGAATACCGGCGGTGACGGGAGCGGACTCCACGTGCTGGCCTCCTGGGACCAGCCGAGCGAGGTGGCGCTGGCGAATACCATTCTGGTCAGCCACACCGTGGGCGTAACTGCGACGAAGAGCAGCACGGTCACGCTGGAGGCTACCCTGTGGGGCCGGGGCGCCTCGGCCAACCGGCTCGACGTGGGGGGGACGGGCGCCATTTTCACCGGGACGATCAATCTCTGGGACGCCCCGCGTTTTGTGGACTCCCTCAAAGGGAATTACCACATTCGCCCGACCTCGGCCGCTGTGGATGCCGGCGTGGATGCCGGCGTGGACCGCGACATCGACCGCGAGCACCGGCCTTTCGGCGAAGCGCCAGACCTGGGAGCGGACGAGCTGCCCCTGAGTGTCGCCGGACCGGCGACCGGGGCCAACTTTGTATACACGGATACACGCGGGATCACGCTCGCCATCGAGGTCCCCGCGGAAGCGGTGACCCGAACGACGCGGCTGATCTTTACCCCGGTGATCACGCTGGAGGAACCGGTCGCCCCCAGCATGCGCTTTGGCGGACGCGCCTTCGACCTGGATGCCTACTGGGACGGCGCCCTGAGGACGGGCTTCACCTTCCGGGCCGGCGTGACTGTGACCCTCCAGTACAGCAACACGGACGTGGCCGAGATCGATGAGCGCACGCTCCGGCTCTATTACTGGAATGCAGCCGCGGGTGGATGGCTCGACGCGGCGACCACCTGCACGCCGCCTTCACGCTACCGCCGGAGCGTGGAGCGCAACGTGCTGCAGGTGCCCATCTGCCATTTGAGCCGCTACAGCATCATGGGAGCCGGGGCCTGGCTCTACTTGCCGGTTCTCCTCCGATAACACTCGAGTTGATTGTGTTCGTGGCGCGCCGGGCCCGTGTCATCCCCGGCGTAAGAAACGCGCGCGGACCTGGCGGTGGAGCGGCACTTTTTCCAGGAATGCGCGTTGGGTCGGCTCGTCACTGATGTGGGCAGCTTGTTCCAGCAACAAGCTGTGGGCCGCGCTCAGCAGTTCGGCCGCGCGCTCCGGCCGGTTGGCGGCCGTCAGAACGTCCGCGCCCGTCAGGTAGATTCGCAGGGGATACTCGATCCCCTGCACGCCCTGGGTAGCCATCCAGTCCAGGAGTTCCTCCACGTGGGCCAATGCCTGGTCCACCTGGCCCTGCTTCAGAGCCACTCGGGCCAGCCCGGCCAGATCATCCACCCCGCTGGCCGCCTGGCCGATCTCCCGCCGCAGGCTCAGCGCTTCTTGATACGCGCGGCTCGCCGCTTCCAATTCTCCCAGGCCTTCCAGCGCCAATCCCAGCCGGTTGAGACTGTAGCCCTCACCACGCCGGTCACCAATCAGTCGTTCGGTCGCCAGCGCCTGTTCGCAGTAATACCGGGCCATCTGATCCTGGCCCAAATCGTGGAGAACCAACCCCAGGTTCTCGGCTGCCAGTGCTTCGCCTCGCCGGTCGCCCAGGGATTGAAACAGCGTCCGTGCCCGTTCGTGGTACTCGCGAGCTGTCACAAGATCTCCCAGCGCGTAGTAAATATTGGCCAGATTCGTCAACGTATTGGCCTCACCCCAGCGATTGCCGATCATTCGGTGGATGGCCAGCGCCTGCTCGCAACACGCCTTTCCCCTGGCAAAATCTCCGAGTCCATCATAGACGGCCACCAGGTTGCTGAGGCTGGTGGCTTCACCCAGCCGGTCGCCCAGGCTGCGGCGTATGGTGAGGGCCTCTTCCCAATAGTCGCGCGCCCGGTGACAGTCGTCCAGGAAGTAGAGGACCGCGCCCAGATAGTGCAGGCTGGTCGCCTCACCCGACCGATTGCCGTGTCGCCGCGCCAACGCCAGAGCCGCCTCCAGCTTCTGGCGCGCTTCCTCCAGACGTCCCTGGCGCCAGAGGGCCCGGGCCCAGGCCACCAGCCCTTCACACGTTTGGTGAAGGTTGGTGGTGCCTTCCGCCCACCGCACAGCCTCCTGCGCCGCCGCCAACGCGGCCGGAAAGTCGCTGATGACCTCGTGGTAGGCGGCGTGGCGCAGCGCCACCTCCGCCTGGCGCCGGTCGTCATCCATCTCGGCGGCGAGGGCCCGCAGGTGGCCCAGGTCGGCGGCCTG
>DOUV01000749.1 GCA_003520455.1 Chloroflexota bacterium
ATCTTCAGTGTCGGATACTGCGCGCGCAATACCTGCGCCGCCCGTTCCGCGATGCCCGGCCCGGCGCCCAGGAAGAAGAGGCGCCAGCCGTGGGCGGCGGCCAGCGGCGCCAGCCGGTACACCAGCTCACTTCCCGGTACGCGCGAAACGAAGCGTCGCCCCTGGAGGGCCGCTGCCAGCTGCAGACCTACGCCGTCGGCCAGGGCCAGGTCAGCGCTGGCCAAGACCGTGTGAAACGCGGGATTATTCCGGGCAATGACCAGGAATTCAGGGTTGATCGTGACAATCTGGTTCGGCCGGCCGGTGGCGATCATTGCTGCGATGCGGGCCAGGGCCTCGTCGAAGGTCAGGTTATGGATCGGGACGCGCAGAACCGTGATCGACTCTGGACGGCAACGGGTCGATTTTCGGTATTCGCCGTGTGGGTGCTGATGTGCAGACATAAGTGCAGGGCGTGCGCCTCCAGGCGCGTTAGGACTATCGACAGAGGCGGCCTCACTGCCGCAAGCCAGGAAAAACATCCGGGACAGGCCGGTCGGCGAACCGGGCTTGCTCGAGGCCCGCCGCCAGGATGCGCAGGTGGACCTTGACGCAGAGTCGAAACGTCGCTCTGCCCGCATCGAGGGGCCTAAAGTATAGTAAGTCTAGCGCGGGTTGTTCCCGGGCCAAAACGATGGGACGTTACGTTTCAGTCAGCCAATGGTGGCGTCGGGCTGACGAATCGCGCGGCGAGCCGTCTCAGCCAGGGGGGTGGGGCTTCCCACCATGGGAGCCCGGCGAATGGTTCGTGAGCTGTGTTCCCCATCGTGGACCATTTGGAGCCAGGGACGGCTCTCTTGACTTTCCAGTCAGGTGGAAGGTGTACAGTACTGATCAAGGCATTGATCCGGCCGGTCGGATCCTCCGCACCGTTGTCGGGCTGCTGCTGATCATCCTTGGCCTGATCCAGGTTGGGGCCCTGCCGTTTTCCCTGCACGCGGTCGAGCACCTCGCCAGGCCGCTCATGCAGTCGCAGGCCCGCTATCGCCGGCAGCGTCCTGTCGCCGGTTTCGCCATTCTCGGCTTTGGGTACCTGCTGGCGGGGTTCGGCTGAACGGGTCCAATTCTGGCCGGTCTGGCCGGGCACACATTCGCAACGGGTGGATTCTGGGCGGCGCTGGTGGCGTTTGCAAACGCCGCGTTGGTCGTGGTCCTGCTGATGTTCCTGCTGGCGTTTGCCATTGCATCCGCCCAGGAGGGCATCATCGCTGTAGTTCGGGCCCACGTGGGTGAGGTGAAGCGCTGGGGCGGGCGGATTCTCATCGCCGTCGGAATCTGGTTCATCGCCCTGGCAGCCTTCGCGGGCTTTTTCGCGCGGCTGTTTCCGGTATGAGCCGTCTGATATTTGAGCATCACATTTTACGCGGCAAGAGCGTCGCAACCCGGGCCGAGACGTGAGATCTGAGATCAGGGAGTCGCATTTCACGGTTCCATGTCAGGGTAAAACACCGGCATCAGAAAGTAGAGTGTCCCAAAGATGATGTACCCAACGAGAAAGAGTGCCATGATCCCGCCATAGAAATAGCCGGCAAACGCATTCTGAGAACTTTTGTGGGCGGAGGCCAGCAGATAGAGCGGTGGTAGCCAGAGAGGCAGCGAGCCGACCCCGACCCCGACCACGGCCGCTGCAGCAATCTCGCCCAGTTCCTTCTTCTGATGGTGGCTCCCATCCTGGCGGCGGTAATGAGAGCGCACCAGGAACCACGAAAGCGTGAACCAGCCGTACACAAACGCGACGGCCAATAAGATCAACGCAACCGACGAGAGAGGTAGGACCTGCCGGGCGCCCACCGGCCTGGCAAAGGATGTGCCGAAAACCGCCATGACCATAATATCCACAATCAGGCCGATGGCGCCGATGATGAGCTGAAACCTCTCGACTCGACTCATAATGCTCCTGTTCTCTTCTCATACTGATCGAGGGACCCTGCCCGGCTGGGCTCGCCTTCGAGTCACTGCCCGCAGCAAGAAAGCGGCGGGCCAACACAATGGGCGCGGCGGTCTGCCAGCCGGGGGTGATCACCGGCCGGGTGGTTTCGATTAGCCTCGCCAGCGCGCGACGCGCCTCCGCCGGGTTGCCATCACCGCAGGTGGGAGCGCCAGCGGTCCCCCGCTGATTGGGTAGTGGCCAACTCATGGGAGGATCCCGCTGATGTGAATGCCGTGCCGGGCCAGTTCGAGGGCCAGGGCCCGCGCCAGCGTCTCGAGGGCGCCCTTCGTCGAGGCGTCGCTGCGCAGCCGGGAAAGCCAGTGCGCCGCACAAGAGGTGGTGTGGTCCTCAGCCATCGCTGCGTCGGTTGGTGAACCGGCGACAACTGGCAGCGGACCACAGACCAGCCACGGACGCCCCTTCCGACCAACTGTACGGACCAGGCCGACCACCCTTCACAGGAGTGGCGGGACCGACCGAGGCTACGTGGCCGCGGAGCGCTCACCCGGCGCTGCCGGCGGCAGAACCGCACCCGTCGAGGGGATGTAGGTCCGCGTGCCAAAGCGCGTCAGGAGGACGCCTCCAAGCCCAATAGAGGAGGCCAGGAGGGGGGCCACCCAGCCCACGCAGGGGATCAACCCGACGCCGTCAACCACGAAGGTGAATGCGAGCGTGCCCACGCCGGCCGCGACCGCCGGTTTCAGATGCCAGTCGAACGCCCGGACCAGGCGCTGCCCGACTTCCAGCCCGAAGGCGATCCAGCCAAACAGCGCTGCGACGACGAGCAGGACGCCGACCAGCAGGCTGACGGGAATCAGAATGATGGTGATTGCGAGCAGGATCAACAGTACGGGAACCCCAATGTAGGTGAGCAGGCCGAGCAGCCCGGCGGTCACCGGCTGGTCCACGATGGCCCGGGCGGTGCGGGCAGCATGCTGAGGCCAGAGTGCCACGACCACAATCGCAAGGGCCGCCAGTGCGACCGTCCGGAACAGGAACCAGAATACCTGGCCAGCGAGTGAGAAGCGGCCGGGGAAGGGAAGAACAGGCGGGATGGCAATACCCTCGCCGGAAGAAACTTGCCCTTCAATCCGCGCCCCCGGATTCCGGCTGACATTCCCGCCGAGCGTGAAGACGCCGCCGTGCACCACTGCGCTGGAGCCAAGAGTGAGGTTGCCACCATACACGTGCACGTCACGGTCGATTTCACCGTAGGCGTTGACGTTGGCGCCGATCACAAACAAATCGCTCGCCAGACGCGATCCCTCTTTGAGGGTCACGTTGCCCCCGAGGACTGTCACGGGCTCGTCAATTGTTTGCCCGCGACGCACCGTACTGTCGCCGCCGATGTAGACCGATCCAGACCGGCCTGGGACAACGCCACAGCCGGCGACGAACAGGACAACAAGGAGGCTCAACAGGCCGAGCGCGAGACTGCGTCTCATTGTCCGGCTCCTTTCTGTGCCCGCTCCGCCGTTCACCTGTGGGGCGAGCACAAAAACTGCCCCGACGACCACGCCAGGGCAGTTCAATGGGTGGGCCGAGGGTCGAATCCCCATGGCCTCAAGCGTCCAGACCGTTATAGACGTGGTGCCGCTACGGGATGAAAGCCTATCCCTCTCTATGATACACACCGCGCAACAGAAATCAGCCCCCGAGTTCAACAAAAGAGTGTGACAAAAGGCATGTTACGGAGGGCGGCTGCAGGACTGCCGGAACTGTTGACAGTGACGGGAGATCGCCCTATGCTCGCCGGACGGTGAGAGGGGGGCGGCGACATGCGTTGGTTGGTGGTGGCGGCTGTAAGCGGCGAATTGGCGGCGTTGCGGGAAGTCTTCACCGCGACGGTGCCACGAACACATCTGGGCTGGGCAAGCTTCGACCGGGGGGAGATCGCCGGCCAGGAGACCGGCCTGCTGAAGTGCGGCGTGGGCAAGGTCAACGCGGCGATGGCGACCGTGCAGGCGATTGCCAGCTACCGGCCGGAGGCCATCCTGACGATCGGGAGCGCCGGCGCCTTGATTCCCGGGCTCGAGCCGGGCGACGTCATCCTGGGCGAGCAGGTCGTGCAGCACGATGTGGGCTATGTCCGGGCTGGGACCTTCATTCCCACCGGCGTCGTGGTCTACGAAGTCGGGGCTCGCGGGCGCCAGCAGACACGCTTCGCGGCCGACGCGGACTTGTTGGCGCGGGCGGAGTGGG
>DOUV01000584.1 GCA_003520455.1 Chloroflexota bacterium
GGCGGTCCTGCCAACTGAGGACCGGGCCGAGTGGCTCGCCGCTGCATCGATCCCACACCGCCACAGTGGAGCGTTGCGTCGTCAGGCCCGCCCGGCCCACCCCCAGGCGCTGCACGGTCGCATCGGCCAGCACCTTCTGCACAACCGCGCGCACCGATGCGACGATTTCGGTTGCATCCTGCTCGACCAGAGCCGTACCACTTCCGCGGAGCGCAATCTCACAGAAGGCCTCGGCGCGTACGCGGCCGTCCTCATCAAAGACGAGCGCGCGGGTGGCATGGGTGCCCTGGTCGATCACCAGAATCAGGGGCTCGGTCACTGCCAACTTCTCCTCTGTGAAATACCAATCCTTTCGACGGGCTCGGGACCCGGAGCATCTGATTTGCTCGCACGTTGTTGAATTCGAGGCGCTGCCCATTGGGGAAGACCACCAACAGGTGGGGCACAACACTGGCACTCCCCAGACCGAAGTGGAGCCGCGGATCTTCGGAGGCAAGGTAGCTGCTCCCGGTGTACAGGTCGCGCACCAACTGGCGACCGTCGGGCAACTCCAGGGTCGCGAAAGCCCCCGGGAAGAAGCCATCAAACTTCACCTGCAGCCAGTTGCCGTGGCGGCCATCGTTCTGAAGGAGCACCAGGTTCCCGGCAATCGTGTTGATCGCCACGTCCGGGTCGCCATCGTTGTCGTAATCGGCCACAGCACTGCCCCGGCCTAACAGCGGTCCGACAGCCTTCAACCCCACCTGCTCGGTCCACTCGCGGAATTGCCCCGCCGGCCCTTGACTCCCGTCCAGATTCCAACTGCGGTTGCGGTAGAGTCGCACCAGTTCCGGGTCGGACGCCAGGTTGGTCACCGGCACCCGGCCGTTGACAATCAGCAGGTCCTCGTCGGTGTCCTGATCGACGTCCACCAGAGCAGTGCCCCACCCGGTCAGGCCGTTACCCAAACCGCTGATACCGATACGGAAGGTGCTGTACTGGAACGTGAGGTGACCCTCCTCGGCGGTTTCATTGCGATAGAGCGCGTTCAACTCTCGTTCCCAGTTGGTGATGAAGAGATCGATCAGGCCGTCGCCGTCGTAGTCGCCCCCGGCCACTCCCATGCCGCTGCCCGAGTCACCCACGTTGGCCGTGTTGGTCAAGTCCACAAAGCGAAAGCCGAGCCTCTCCGGGTCGGCCTGTACCCCTCCCGGCCAGGGCTCGTTGGCGTAGAGCCGGTTGGGCTGGCCATCGTTGGCGATGTAGAGGTCCAGGTCGCCATCACGATCGAGATCGCCGAGCAATGCCCCCAGCCCCCGCTCCTCGCGCAGCAGACCGGCGGCTTCGGTGACCTCGCGGAAGGTGACCCGCCCCGCCGGCGAGCCTGGCGGGGCGCCATTGTTCAGGTAGAGCCGATCCGGCAGACCATAGTAGTCTTGCGGGAAGGCCCCGCTAGGCTTGGGGATCTTGTGATTCAGGTCGATGTAGGCCGCCACAAAGAGGTCGGGCAGCCCGTCACCGTTCACGTCACCCACCACGGCGGCGCTGTTCCATTCCGGCGCGGCCACTCCCGCGACCGCTGCCCCTTCAGTGAAGGTACCATCGCCATTGTTCCAGAGCAGGGCATTGGGGCCGTCGGCCGTCACGTAGAGATCCCACCGGCCATCGCCGTTGAAATCGGCGGCGACGCAGCCGTTGCCCCGCATGGCCAGGTCCGTCCCTGACGCGGCAGTGACATCGGTGAACCGGCCGTGATCGTTGCGAAACAGGGCGTTGCGCGGGAGACCGCCGTGGCGCCGCCAGAAGGCCTCTTCATCCTCAGCGTGGCTGTTAACGACGTACAGATCCAACCAACCGTCGTTGTTATAGTCAATCCAGCACAGCCCGCCGCCCATCGCGGCCACCGGATCCTGGAAAACGGCCGTGCGAAAGGCACCCTGGCGGAAGTTAAGGCCCACGGCTGCCGCCACATCGCGAAAACGCAGTTCGGCGGGGGCAGTGTCTGGGGACCCGGGCTCCGGCCCGCCGATCTCCGGTGGCGGGCCCGGGGTCTCCTCGGCAGGCTCGCTCGCGCCCGGCACCGGATCCAAAGGCAGCCCGCTCGGCACCCGGTCGGGGATGAAGGCCCGCAGATCGCGGGCGGCGGGGTCGGTCAGGCCGGTGAGGAACGCGACCAGGTCGGCGATATCATCCTCGCTCAGGGGCAGCCCGTCGCGCAACTCCGGCGCGGCGGTCGCCCACTGCTTCTCGGGCTGGAAGGGCTGCAAACTGCTGTAGAGCGCCGGGGGGATGGCGTTGGCACTGGGGTCGTACCGCTGGGCGCTGCCCCAGATGTCGGCGTGATGGCGGATAGCACCGGCCAGGGTCGCAAAGGCCCCATCGTGGAAGTAGGGAGCGGTCAGCTCCACGTTGCGGAGACTCGGGGTTCGAAAGGCATAGCGATCACGCAGGTCGAAGGTGACACCGGCCCGCCCCCAATCCTCGCGCCGGGTGTAGCCGTTCCCTTTGCCTGGACCAAGTTGCGGGACCAACAGGTTGTGATGGTGGAAATCGCTGAAGAGGTCGCCGCTGTGGCACTGGGCGCAGTTGACCGCCGGGTCGAGCTGGCCGAAGAAGAGCAGAGCGCCACGCTTTTGTTGCGTGCTCAGGGCATCACGCTGGCCGGCCAGGTAGCGATCCCAGGGAGCATCCGTGAAGATGAAGCGCCGCTCGAAGGCCGCCAGAGCCTCGACCAGCCGTACCTCGGTGATGCTGTTTTGGGGGCTTCCGTCGCCCGGACCGAAGACCTCCTGGAAACCCGCCACGTAGGCCGGGATGGCCCGCAGGCGCTCGATCAGCGCGCGGCGAATTGCCTGCGGCGCGAGCCCAGCGAAGGTGGCACCGGCCATTTCGTTCCGCCCCGTAACGGGGAAGAGCGCCTGGACGGCCAGTGCATCGGTCAAGCCGAGATCGTTGACCGCCTGTTCCCTGGTCTTCACGACTGTCCCCAGTGCATACTGCTCCACTCGGCTGTCCCAGAACTGGGTGGGGAAGAGGGCACTGTTGAGAACGGTGAGCGAGTTACGCGCCACGAACGTCCCCTCAAAGGGGTTGTGGGCGATGGTCTGGCCGGTCTGTGGGCTGATCGCGCCGGCCAGACGGCGCGGGAAGCTGGCCTCCGGCCCCAACGTGATCTGGTCGTCAAAGGTGCGCTGCGGACCCAACCCCACGCCGCCCGTTCCGATCGGCAGCACTCGTCCGTCGGCCATTGCAAGTGCAGGGTGGTGGCAGGTTGCGCAGGAGATGTTCCTATCACCGGAGAGGATCGGGTCGAAGAATAGTTCCTGGCCGAGACGAGCCAGGGGCGTATCACCTTCACGCAGTTCCGCGCCAGGATTCGGGTGCAGTCCCTGGGCTTGAACCACCCGCGATAGGACCCTATCGTACTCATCGGGAGCGATCGCAGTGGACGGTGAGGATGCTGCGCGCTCACGTTGCGCGCCGTCCGACGCCGGGCCGATGCCCGGCGCACGGTCCGGCGGTTGGCCGAACGTGACGCGAAGGATGCGGCCGGTAAAAACCTCGCTGATGTAGAGACTACCGTCGGGCATCGGCAGCACCGCGCCAGGGAAGTTCAAATCCGTGATAACGGAGCGCAAGGTGCCATCGGGCTGCAGGCGGCTGAGGCGCCCGCTGCGCGCCTGGTAACCGCTCCCCGTGAAGCAGGAGGCGTTGGGGGTGAAGCGGGCAAATTCGAGCACCCAGATGGTGCCATCGGGCGCCTGAGCCACATCAATCGGCATGTTGAGGCCGGTCACAAGCGTGCGTTGGTTGCGCTGCTCGTCGATCGCCACCAGTTGGCCGCCGCCTTGCGGGTAGGGACAGCCGCCGGTGAGCGTCACGTAGTACTCATCCCCGACCCGAGTGATGCCGGTCGGCACGGGCTCGATCGTGTCTTTCTCGGTCGCGGTCATGGGATTGGCAAGCGGCGCAAACCGGTGGATGAAGCGGGTCCGGCCGTCGGCGGTCTCTTTCGCCACCCCGTTGCCGCTGGCATCGGTCACGACCGGCACGCCAGACGTATCGAAGGTGATATCGAACGGGTTGGTCAGCCGCACGTTGTTGAGCGGCATCATTTCCGGCGTCAACGCGTCCTGGGTGAGCGGGCGATCGGTCAGTGCCAGCCCGTGCCTCTGCTGTTCGGGAGTGAGCGGCAGGGTCCACAGGTGGCCCTCACCGAAGTTCGCCAGGTAGACTTTATCTCCAGCCGGAGAGAGAGCCACCAACGGAACGCCGGCCAGATCACCGGAGTCCATACTACTGGGCAATCCCGAGATGAAGCGACCGGCCTGCCCATCAACTGTGATCAAACTGATACCGGCGCTCTTGTCATCCTGGCCGGTGCCTTCTTCGGCCACCAACAGGCCCCCACCGGGCAGCGCAGCCATCCCCATGGGGTTGAGCAGGCCATCCACGACCACCCGGACCTGCGGCTCGGCAACCACGGAGGGTGGGCGCGAAAAGATGGCTGTAAGGCGCGCGCAGCCGGCCAGGGCGCTCAGCGCCAGGGCGATGAGAACGACAAAAAGCGCGACTCGCTTTGGCATAAGATGTGTGCCTGGTACGAAAGTGGCAAGGCCGACTGCGGTCTGCGGTCGGCCCTGCCTGCGTCAATGCCTGCCAGAACTTACTTGAAGAACGAGTTGTAGTTCTTCAATTCTTCGTTGGCCTTCTGGGCTGCCTCATTGAGGGCGTCCTGGGGGCTCAGGCCGTCGTCGAGCACGCGGCTGTAGGTCTCGACGATGATCCGGCGAACCGCCGGGAACGGCCCGGCGCGGCCCCCCAGCACCGCGTAGTTGGGAGACCCATCGGGCAGCTCAGTGTTGGTGGTCGCCAGCTGTTCGATGGCGGTTCGGAAGTTGGGATTCTCGCTCCAGAACTGCTGCAATTTAGGATTGTCCCTCAAATCCGTCCGCACGGGGAAGTACCCGGTGCCGGTGTGCCAGGTAATCTGCTGCTCGGGCGCGGCCATGAACTTCAGGAATTCCCAAGATGCGTCCTGTTGCTCGGGTGTCCCCGTATCAATCAGCCAGAGGGCGGCACCACCGATAATGACACCGTTGCGCTGGCTGCTGTCACTGTACGGGATGTACGCCGTCCCGACGTTGAATTCACTCTTCTCGATGATGGAGACATCGGACGTGGAATCTATCTCCATCGCAGCCTGCCTGGTGGTGAAGGTGCTATCGGTCTCCGTCCACGTGTTGCCGAGGTTCGGGGAGTAGCCGTCCTTGATCAGGTCGGTGAGGAAGGTGAAGACCTCGACGCCCTGATCCTTATTGAAGAGGACTTCGGTCGTGCGGCCTGTGCGGCCGTTGTTCTCGTTGAAGTAGAGACCGCCGCTGTTGGCCAGCATCTGCTCGAAGTACCAGCCGACCTGACCATAGGTGAAGCAGTAGGGAGCGACCTTGGCCTGCATGAGCTTGTCGCAGGTAGCTTTGAAGTCGCTGAAGGTCCACTCCGGTTTGGGTGCATCCACACCGGCCTGTTCGAACATATCAGCGTTGTAGTAAATGAGCGGCGTGCTACTGTTGAACGCCAACGCCACCATACCATCCTCAGTCGAGTAGTAATCGCGCACGGCTGGCACGAAGACGCTCGGATCGTAGTTGTCGGCCTGCATGAGTTTGTACACCGGGATGATGCGCCCGGTGTCGATCATCGTCTGAGTCGCCAGGTCGAAGTTCTGAATGATGTTCGGCTCGCTGTTCGTGTCGAAAGACGCCAGCAGCGCATTGTAGGTGTCGTCGTAGCTGCCCTGGTAGGTGGCGTTGACGACAATGCGATCCTGGCTCTCATTGAAACGCTGGACGAGGGCATTGACCAACTCGCCCAGGTTCCCTCCCATGGCGTGCCAGAACTCCAACGTTATCTTTCCCTCAGTGGGAGCAGTTGTGGCGGCTGCTGCCGCCGGTTCCGGCGTGGGAGTCATGATCGCACCGGCGGTAGGGGCCTGGGCCGGCGCCTGCGTGGGGGCCGGGGCCTGG
>DOUV01000550.1:0-1675 GCA_003520455.1 Chloroflexota bacterium
CCTGCCAGTGAAGCCGCTACTTTTTGCAGCCCTCGGCATCGGGATAGTATTGGCAGAGATTGTCTTTGGTGATAAAGACGTGATCGACGTAAATCGCCGGCGGCACCGGCTTGCACTCGAGCATGTCGAGCATCGCCGGGATGATCTTGTCGCCGTAGTTCTCAGGGAAGTAGCCTGTGGCACCCAAGTAGATGCTGCCCTCTTTCATCATCTCAGCCTGGCCCGACGGATCGGCGCCCTGGCCAACGACAATCGCCTGATCCTTGCGGTTGGCCGCTTCCAGCGCGGCGATGGTCCCGAGGGCCGTGCCGTCGTTGATGGTCATGCCGACGATGTGCGTGGCATCCGGGATCTTGGGCAGTGTGTCGCCGACGACGCGGAAGGCTTCATCCTGGGTGTTCTTGCTGTCGAGGTGGAAGACCTTGTCGTCAGGAACTTTGTTGGGGAGGTTATCCTGGAGACCCTCAAGCATGCCCTGCATGCGCGCCGCGGGAATCGGGCCCGACTGGGGCAACTCGAGCAGCAAGATGGCGTCAACCTGGCCGTTCCACTTGTCCTTGGCCCACCTGGCGGCCGCCTCACCGGCCAGACGGCCCGCGCGGTAATTGTCCGCGCCGAAGAAGGTCGCCCCGGGCATCGGGATATCGATGGCGATGACCGGGATATTCTGCTTGCGGAACTTGTCCATGATCACGTTGCCGAACTTCTCATCGGTCTGAAACTCGATGACGCCATTCACCCCTTGCGTCAGGAAGTTGTCGGCATTCGCCAACGCCGTGGCGCCATCGAGCTTGTTATCCGCCAGGACCAGGTCGATGTTGCCGACATCCTTCGCCTTGCGCTCGATACCTTCCCGCACCAACTTGGTGAAGACAATGTCCTCAGTCAGATTAGCGAACCCAATCTTGTAGTGGTCCTTCTTGGTCGCGCAACTCCCTGCTGCCGCCTGGCTCCCCGCCGACGATGCGGCACCCGACGCCTGGGTCGGAGCTGGGGCAGGGGTTTGCGATGCACACGCGGACAGGACGATCACGAGGATCAGCAGCACACCCAGGGCTGCTCGTAGCTTGAGACGGGTCATCTTTCCCCTCCTTCGGGCAAAAGAAATTCATGAGCGGCTCGACTTCGAATGAGCAGGTACACCAGGTGGACGATGCCAGTCACGTCTTTGCGAACACCTCCTTTCATGCCACAGCGGGCGCGATTGAGGCAGACAGCCACATCCAACTGTGGACGAGTGGCAAGCAACCTCGCATTGCGGTTCGGCCGGGAGGGTGTTTTCCCGACCCTTGAAGAGGCTCGCCTCAGCGCGCTGTCCCGGCATGCGCGGGCGGGTAGGAGTAACGGGAGGCGAGAGAGCGCAGGTGTCAAGAAAAAGCGGCGGGCGAATTCGCGCTTTCCACCAACCAGGTGTCGGATGAGTATGATAAGCTCCCAGCCGTGACGCGGGACGATTTGGGTCTGGTCAACCACTGCCAATGAACATTGCCGGCGCCCGCGGTGCTGTTGCGCCCCGGAATGAGGCGCAATCCCGGACGGTGAAGAGACGGGCCTGATCCGAGCAAGTCGGGCGACCCGGGCACTCACCGCCGGGTGGGTAATTCAAGATCCCTTCGGCTGCATCGTGACCCTGAACGAGATCACAGGCCCGTTAGAGCACCGGTCAAGTACTCAG
>DOUV01000550.1:1822-4968 GCA_003520455.1 Chloroflexota bacterium
ATTTCTTGACCGGCTCTCTAGGCCAGCACGATCTCAACCCCGCGCTCGCGTAGCGTGCCCACCAGTTCCTCGGGTGCTTTCGCGTCGGTGATGACCATGTCGAGCTGATCGACGGAGGCAAAGGACGCGAAGGCGACTCGCCCCCACTTGCTGTGATCGACGATGGCGATCACCTGCTTGGCCATCCGGACCATGATCCGCTTGAGTTGGACCTCGAAGGCGTTGACGTCGGTAAGGCCCTCATTCAGCGTGATCCCCTTCGCCCCGAAGAAGCCTTTCTGGATGTTGAACTTGGTGAGTCCTTCCTCCCCCAACTGTCCCACGAGCGACAGAGTGCCTCGTCGCATGATGCCGCCTGGTACGACCACGGTCACATCCGATGCATCTTCGAGTTCCAGCGCGATGTAGATACTGTTGGTCACCACCGTGAGCTCGTGGCGGTTTTTGATCTGCTTCGCGACTTGAAGGGCAGTGGTGCTGGCATCAAGGGCAATGGTATCACCGTGGTTCACCAGGGCGGCAGCGGCCTCGCCGATTCGGCTCTTGTCGTCCAGGTTGATGAGTTCTCGATCCTTGAACGTCAACTCCGCCTTGTCGCCATCGGAAGCGATCGCGCCTCCGTGGGTGCGTTGGAGAAGGCCTCGACGCTCTAGCTCGTCGAGGTCACCTCGGACGGTCACCTTCGAGACGTCGAAGAGATCGCTCAGCTCGTTCACCGACACCCGGCCATGTTGTTCGATGAGACCGGTGATGCATTTCCAGCGCTCCTCAGGGAAGAGTCGACGCGGCATGAGACCAGGGCTTTCTTTTGATTGTGTTTGGTTGCTATTGCCGGAGTTAGAAGCGAGGTGAAATCGTTTTTCGCAGGATAACGGAGTTTTCTCTGCTTGTCAATGGCCTCGCGAATTTGGGTTCGGGCTGATCGGTTTTTACACCACTGCCCCCACAGGAGCGCCCGCGGCTGCTACATCGGCGGTCATTGACGCAACCGTAGACCCTCGAGGTGCAGGCTGCGGCGTCCCGCCGTGCTGGCCAGTTCTGTGGGTGAACGCGGGCCTGGCCCGCGCCCGCCTGCCCGGTTGGCATGACCGCTCGAGGGCCGTATAATCTCGCGCTGCACGAGATGAGTCTGAGGCGCGTCGATCGTGAGGTGCCCGGCACTTCCGGAAGTGCCGGGCATCCAAATGTCGTCCCCAAACGAGCCTGGAGAACGAATGACCGAGAGTGAACTGATTCAACAGATCGCCCGCGAGGTGGGCGTCCGCCCGTCCCAGGTGGAGGGCGCGGTGCGCCTGTTCGACGAGGGGAACACGATCCCCTTCATCGCGCGCTATCGCAAAGAAGTGACCGGCACGCTGGACGAGGAGCAACTCCGCGCTGTCCAGGCGCGCCTGGAGTACCTTCGGAATCTTGAAGCGCGCAAGCAGACCGTCCTCAGTTCGATCGAGGAGCAAGGCAAGCTCACGGACGAATTGCGCGATGCGATCCTGGCGGCCACGACCCTGCAGCAGGTCGAGGATCTCTATTTGCCCTACCGCCCGAAGCGGCGGACCCGCGCCACCGTCGCGCGCGAGAAGGGCTTGCAGCCGCTGGCCGACCGGATCCTCGCCCAACCCGGCGACAATCTTCCCTACGAGGCCGCCGTCGCCTTCCTTTGTGAGCAGGTTGCCAGTGTCGAGGAGGCCCTGGCCGGGGCGCGCGACATCGTCGCCGAGCAGGTCAGCGAGACGGCCGCCGTGCGCCAGGTCGTGCGGCAGATGACGGCCCACCGTGGCCGTATCGTCAGCCGCCTGGCTGATGAGAACGCCGATACGCAGGGGAAGTACCGGCTCTACCACGAGTTCACCGCGCCGCTGAGCAAGATCCAGCCCCACCAGCTCCTGGCCCTCAACCGGGGCGAGCACGAGGATGCCCTGCGCGTCACCATCGAGGCGCCCGAGGAGGAGATCCTCGCGGCGACTGAGAAGCTCGTCGGTATCGTCAGCGCCTCACCCTGGGCGGGCGAACTGCTGGCGGCGATCGCCGATGGCTACCGCCGGCTGCTGGGACCCTCCATCGAGCGCGAGCAGCGCAACGAATCGACCGAGAGCGCCGACGATGCCGCGATCAGGACCTTCCAGCAGAACCTGCGCAACCTCCTCCTGCAGCCACCGCTCAAGAACAAGACGGTACTCGGAATCGACCCCGGCTTTCGCACCGGATGCAAAGTGGCAATCTGCGACCCCACCGGCAAAGTCCTCGACACGGCGACGATCTACCCCCACGAGCCGCAGAACGACCGCGGCCGGGCCGGGCGCACCGTCGCCACCCTGGTCGAGCGCCACGGGGTCGAGGTCATTGCCATCGGCAACGGCACGGCCAGCCGCGAGACCGAGCAACTCGTGGCCGATCTGATCGCCGAGCTGGCTCGCCCGCTGGCCTACGCCATCGTCAACGAGGCCGGTGCCAGCGTCTACTCCGCTTCTCCCCTGGCGCGCCAGGAACTCCCCGAGCTGGACGTCGCCATGCGCGGTGCCGTCTCCATCGCGCGCCGGCTGCAAGACCCCCTCGCCGAGTTGGTCAAGATCGACCCCCAGAGCATCGGAATCGGGCTCTACCAGCACGACGTGGATCAGAAGAAGCTTGCCAGCGCGCTCGACGCCGTGGTCGAGTCGGTGGTCAACAGTGTGGGCGTCACTGTCAACACCGCCTCGCCCGCACTGCTCAGTCACGTCGCGGGGCTGATGCGCCGCATCGCGGAGGCGATCGTGGCCCACCGCGATGCCAACGGCCCTTTCCGCAGCCGCGCCGCTCTGCTGGCCGTCCGCGGCCTCGGGCCAAAAGCGTTCGAGCAGGCGGCCGGCTTCCTGCGCGTGATGAACGGCGACAATCCGCTGGATGCCTCGGCCGTGCACCCGGAGGCCTATCCGGTGGTGCAGGCCATCGCCCAGAAGCACGCGCGCGAGGTGAAGGGACTGATCGGCGACGGCGCCTTCCTGCGCAGCGTGAAGCCGCAGGAATTCGTCAGCGACAAGTTCGGCGTGCCGACCATTTCCGACATCCTGAAGGAACTGGACAAACCGGGCCGCGATCCGCGTGGCGAGTTCCGCGCGGCGGAACTGCGCGAGGACGTGCAGGACCTGAAGGACCTCAAGCCGGGCATGGTG
>DOUV01001062.1 GCA_003520455.1 Chloroflexota bacterium
CCCGTAGGGGGAAACCTGTAGAGTTCACGGTGCACCGCTTTGGATCGGACGCAGCCTTCAGGCGCTAACGGAAGGCACTAGCCTATGCGTTGCCTGAGAAGCGGCCGGGCTTCTCGCCCGTGCGGAGCGTCACGCTTAGAGAATCTTGAGGATGATGAAGGTCAACAGGCCCCCAGGCGTCTGGACCTGAACCTGGTCGCCAGGTTTCCGGCCCAAGAGCGACCTGCCCAGTGGGGATTCGTTGGAGATACGGCCACTGGTCGGGTCGGCCTCAGCTGAGCCAACGACTGTGAAGACTTCTTCCGTCTGCTCATCCTCCTCGCGGACGCTAACGGTCGAGCCTATAGTGACCATGCTGTTGCCATTGGTACTGTCGATAATCTGGACATGCTTCAGCAAGGCCTCGAGCTCGCGGATGCGCCCCTCAATGAAGCCTTGCTCCATCTTGGCATCGTCGTACTCGGCGTTCTCACGCAAGTCGCCCTCCTCCTTGGCCTGGCGGATGCGTTCGGCGACTTGCGGCCGACGGACGGCCTTGAGATGATGGAGCTCTTCCTCCAGCTTGCGCTTCCCTTCAACAGTCAGCAAAGTGGGCTTATCAGCCATCATTCCCCTCACAGACAAAAAACAAGAAACTGAGGGCCGGGCAGCCCCTCAGTTTCACCTCTGGAAATATTATAGTCAAAATTCGAGTGGGCGCAAGCGGAGCCAGGACTGCTCCAGGGGCACCCAGAGTTGGAAGGGTCCGGGCGGCGAAGTCGGGGTTGGGGCGCATGGCCTGCGCCCGTCCTACTATCGGACCATCCCACCTTATTTGGAACTGCTTTTGGAACCGTGACGGACTAAGAAGCCAAAGCAAAACAACGTTGTGATTGAATGTACTGCGGTCACACTGGACCCTCCACGTCCACGAGTCACTTGTTCCGTCTGCTCTCCTCCACCAGGGCACGGAACAGTGCGGCGTGCGTCGCCTCCTCGGCGGCGAGGAGTTCGGGATGCCACTGAACGCCCACGACGAATGGCCGGTCGCGTCCCTCGATAGCCTCGATCACCCCATCGGGCGCACGAGCCGTGATAATCAGGCCGGGCGCGACCTCTTTGATTGCCTGGTGATGGTAGCTGTTGGTGTCGATGGCTGTTCCGCCAACGATCTGAGCCAGGCGGCTCGCGGGCTCGATCGTGACCTGATGGCGAATCGCCTCGGAGTGGTCTGTGTCGTGGCGCAGGGCTCCCGGCCACTGATCTGGGATGTCCTGGATAAGGGTACCGCCGAGGACTACGTTCAGAACCTGAATCCCCCGACAGATGCCCAGAATCGGTACCTCGTGCTCAAGGGCGGCCTGGACCAATCCGAACTCGACCTGCTCACGAATGGGGTGCAGGCCATAGGTTTTCGGGTGAACCGACTCGCGGGTGTAGACGGATGGGGTGACATCGGGGCCACCAATCAGGATGAGGCCGGCAAGGAGCGGCATCACCTCGGACACGATGCCGGGAACGTTGGGGAGCAGCAACGGCGTGCCGCCGGCGGCCGCCACGGAGTCGATGTATGCCTGGGGGACGACCGCCAACTCGGGGCGGTTCTGGTACCGGCCAGCCTCAATACGGCTCATTGTGATGCCGATCAAAGGTTTCACGAGAGTTACTCGAAGGAGGCAAGGGTCTCGAAGTTAGCTGGATTCTAGCACGAGGACTCCCCGGCGCAAACCACGATTGAAGATCCGCCCGGCAGCTCTTCAACCGGCTGAAACCAAACCTGAACTCCCAGCACTCGGGGTTGCCATCACGTTTCACACTCGATCGACCACTTGAGGTGCGGATTCGAAAAAACGGCACAAGTAAGCACGCTGAGGCTATCAGGAGCGGGGTGGCTCTCAGCAGAGCGCCCCGGGCGGGGAGAGGCACGGGGCGCTTGCTCTTCTGGCTGTTCGTGTGACGTCTGCGTCTTCGAGAGGGCGGCGTTCGCCGGAGAGAGCGGTGACCTCTGCCGCCTCTCGCGCTGCCGCTAGCGACGACCACCCTGGCTGCGGGCTTTGCCGGCGCAGGTCACGCATAGAGTGGTGAACGGGAGTATCTCGAGTCGCTCGGGATTGATAGGTTCACCACAAGACGTGCAGAGGCCATACGTGCCGGCGTCGATCTGAGCCAGCGCCGCATCAATCTGGGTCAGGCGATGATCGTACTGGGATATCAACAGCGTTGCTTTTTCGCGCTCGACGATGCCCGGGTCGCCCTCGCCCATCCCGAAGTCGGCTTCGTACTCATCCCGATCGCGACGGATGCGCTCGAGTTCGTCCAGCGTGGCCTCACGTTCACGGAGCAACCGCGCACGGATGGCCTCTAATGTTGGTGCAGTCTGGCTCATAAAGAACCTCCACTTTGGCCCCGATCCAGGTTGGCGCGAGCCGCTTTTCCGGCGGGGCGTGTCTGACTACTGTGATCGTTGGCTTTCTGGCAGCTTTGAAGTTCGAAGCGTCTCCAACACGGCCGCCAATTCGGGCGGCAATGGCGCCTCGAAGGTGCGCGGCTCAGACTCGCCTGGGAGTTGGAGCGTCAATCGCCAGGCGTGCAGAAAATGACGCTCGAGCGCGAGCCGCTGGCGCCGTGGACCGTAGACCCGGTCGCCAACGACAGGGTGGTCGATCGCTGCCAGGTGGACGCGAATTTGATGTGTACGGCCGGTGACGGGGCGGACGTTGAGGAGAGTGTACTCCTTGTATGTCTCGATGACCTCGTAGCGAGTCTCAGCTGGCCGTCCCGTTGCCACGACGGCCCGTCGCTGACGGTGGTGCAGGTCGCGTCCGATAGGCCCCTCAATCACTCCGCGCGCCGCCTCAGGCTGACCCTGGACCAGGGCCAGGTATTCTTTTATCACGGCGCGGCGCTTGAATTGCCGTTGCAGGTACCGCCGCGCCCGCACAGATTTCGCAATGACGAGCAAGCCGCTCGTCTCCCGGTCGAGCCGGTGAACGATTCCCGGTCGCTCGGGTTGCTCCGCGTCGTTCAACTCGGGATACCGCGCCAGAAGCGCGTTGACCAACGTGCCGCCGATATGGCCCGGTGCCGGATGGACGACCATCCCGGCTGGTTTGTTGATGACCAGGGCGCACTCGTTCTCGTACATCACGTCAAGCTGGATCGGCTCCGGTGCAGGCTGCTCGGGGGCCGGAGCAGGCAGCTGTACCACGACGATCTCCCCGCCCTCGAGTTTGACCCCGCTTTTGGCGGGCACGCAGCCTTCAACGGTCACCTGACCCGCCTCGATAAGCTTCTGGATCTGAGAACGACTGAGGGCGGTGATCTGCGTAGTCAGCCAGCGATCAAGGCGTTCACCGCGGGCACCGACCGGGACGGTGAGGGTGCGAACGGCGCCGGGGCTCATTGCCCGTGCGGGGGTTCGACGCGTTCGCTACTGCTTCCCGGAAGGTTGTTTCCGTCGATGAGCCGCTGAGCCTCTTCCGGTTCAAGGTGGCGGTGGCCGTTGCTGGCAGGCGGGGCGGAGAGTGTCGGGGGCCACGAGGTCGGCGCATCGATAGCGGCAGGCGCGTCGGCTTTTTGTTGCTCGAGCCGGTCTTCGCGCCAGAAATGCCAGGCCAGAATCAGGACGCCGGTGACGATGGCGCTGTCGGCTACATTGAATACCGGCCAGATGCCCACCTCGACAAAATCCACGACGGAGCCCAGCCGCAGCCGATCCACCAGATTGCCGAGGGCACCACCTAACTGAAGCCCCAAACTCAGGAAAAGCCACCACTGGTGACTCGGGAGGCGCCGATAGTAGAACGCGATGGCGGCCGAGACGATAATCGCGACGATCACGAAGAAGAGTCCGCGGTCGGGCAAGATGCCGAAGGCGGCTCCGGTGTTGCTGACATGGGTGATCGCGAAGAGCTTGAGGACAGGAACGGCGGCGAAGGGCCGCCAGCTTTCCCACAATGCCAGCTCGCGTGTGACCAGCATCTTTGTAAGCTGATCCGCCGTGAAAACCAGCGCGGCAATCAGCCAGAGCATCCACCTATAGTTGCGTCGCGGCCGCGCCGCGGTGGGATTGGGCATCATAGTGGCTATTCTAGTCAAGAGCCACCAATCGAGCAAGCGCGGGGCGGTGTGTACGGACGTCCCAGGCTCATGGACGTGTGCGGCCCGTGGGGCCGGCCGCGCAACCGTGGAACGTAAGGGGGTTGCCGGGCCAGCCGTCTGCCGGGAACGGCGCGGGCTCACGCGCTCGACGGCAAATCGCCCGAAGCTGGGCTGTGGCCCCCCAGGGCGAGGGCATCGGTCAAGTCGTCGTTGAAATGACTACCAGGCCTCTGCGGAGGGTGTTTTCAGGTTCGTCGTGGGGCGCACGGCTGTGCGCCCCTCTATCAGCGCGCCCGCGACCTCGAAAAGAGGGGCGCAGGGCCCTGCGCCCCTCCAGACCAGATCCCCAACCGCACCAACGACGACTTGACTGCCGTTTGCTCAAAGGTCAGGCGTGCGAGGTGCGTCGCACCTGCGCCGTGCTCGTGATGGCTGCGCAAGGCGCGATGATACCCTGGCGAGTGCCCCCTGAAGGAGGCAGGTAGGTAGGTAGGTTGCACCCTGACAATTGAGCCGCCCGGTCCGGCCCGATGCTGATTGCTCCTTGTGTCATGCGGCGTTACAATAGCGGTATGCCAGTGAGGACGCCCTCGCCGGGGCCCGAGAGGATTTCCAATGCACACCTCCACAAAATTGAATTTGAGCGTGGCCGATCTGGCTCAACTCATCCTGGAGTGGCTGCGCGCCCGGGGCGACGTGACGTATGCCGGCTTGCACGTGACGGACGAGGGAGGTGGCTCGCTCCGAAAACTCGTCGCGGTCGGGCAGCCTGACCAGGCCTCGGTCACCGAGATGCCGCTTCGCTTTGGCGACCAGTCTGTTGGTCGGCTCGATATTCGCCCCGCCGCAGACGATTTGAGCTGCGTGTGCGCGGCAGCCGACCAACTCGCCTGGCTCCTGGCACAGTCCACCCACAGCACCTGGCCCCGCACCATCATGCAGCGGATCTTACCCGTCACAGAGGAGGAACTCAGCCGGATTGTGCTGGACATTCACGACGGCCCGGTGCAGTACCTCTTCGCCGCCCTCTCGCAGTTGGCCCTCCTGCAGACCCATTTGCGCTGCAGCGATCCCTATTGCCCTGTGGACGACGTGACCCGTCAGACCTTGACTAATATCGGCGCGTTGTTGGAGAACTCACTACGGGAGATCAAGCATTTCTTGGGAACCTTCCGTCCGCCTGAGTTTCATCGTCGCGACCTGCTCTCCATCGTCGAGGGTCTCGTCATCCAGCATGAAGAGTGGACCGGCGACACCGTGACACTCGAGATTGGAGAGGTGCCCACTGACGTCGCCCTTCCAGTCAAGATCGCGCTCTATCGCATCCTGCAAGAGGCTCTCTCGAACGCGCACCGTCACGCCGGGGTGCCGAACCAGGAGGTCCGTCTCTGGAGCGAGGGCGAGTGGATCTGCCTCACCGTCGATGACCACGGCCGTGGTTTCGAGCCACCACCTCTCGAGGGGCCGCTGGCAACAGAGCGCGAGGAGCACATTGGCTTGCGGGGGATGCGCGACCGGGTCAGCCTCGTGGGTGGAACTTTCCACCTGGAAAGCCGACCAGGCGCTGGCACCCGTATTCTCGTGAAGGTACCGCATCATGGCTGAGCTCATCCGAGTGATTCTGGCAGACGATCACGAACTGGTCGTGCAGGGCTTGCAGGCCCTGCTCTCCCAGGAGCGTGATATCCAGGTCGTTGCCGCCGCTACCAACGGCGATCAACTGCTTGAGCTCCTGAGTCAACATCCTGCGGACGTGGTCGTTTTGGATCTGCAGATGCCCTACCACGGCCTGACGGTGCTCTCCGAGCTTCGCAAGCGCGCGTTGCCGGTGCGAGTCCTGGTCCTGACGGCCTTCAGTGATGGCGAGAGCATCCAGTCGGCGCTCGAATTGGAAGCCGATGGCCTGGCGCTCAAGACAGAGTCACCGAGGCAGACGGTCGAAGCCATCCGCCAGGTGGCGCATGGCCGGCT
>DOUV01000530.1 GCA_003520455.1 Chloroflexota bacterium
TTCTGCTGGCTCCGCCACCTGCCTGACAACTCCTGCATACACCCTTTGAGCCGAAACAGATTGACCATGCTTCTCACTGGCTTTATAATAGCCAGGCTTTGAAGCGCTCCACCCGCAGGTTGCAACCACGATCCCCTGTTGCAGCCACGCTCGCACCTCGTCCGTCACTTTCCCACGCTGGCACCACGAAGGATGATCAGGTCGACGGTAAACCGTGACTTCATCGCTCGCATCACTGTTGCACATTGTTCCTGCTTACACGTTCCACTCTTTTTCTATAGCAACTTCTGCAGTCACTCACTAGAGCTCGACACTGCGTTTGATTGAGTCCGACATGCGTGCCTGGAACCCTCGTCAAGGAGTCGGCGTGGGCGCGTGGTCGGAGACTTCCGAAGCCTTCCGAGACTTTGGAAGTCTGACTACTTTATTGGCGCTCTCGGCGGAAAGGAGGTTGCCAGCTCGTTCCTCCCCCTTAACCTGTTGGCCACGCCCTCATCCCATAGCACATCGTCGGAGTCCCTCCAACGAATCAATCGGCACCACGCTCCACGCTCATCGAATCGGCTTCGTCGATTTGCGGTGCGTGAGGACGGGGTCTCTGTTCGAAAGGAGGTAATCGAAATCCCGAAACCGGCTCGGCTTGTTGACGGTGTCTCAGGCAATGACGCTCAATTCAGAGGAGTAAAATCAATGCGAGAGCTACGGATCCTCCCCAAGATCCTGAGTGCCACTGTGATTGGCATCACGGTCTTGACGCTCACTCTCCCGGGTGTCGGACGGGCGCAACCCCCCACCCCCGCACCCCCGACCAAGGTGACCACCAGCACTGACTCGGCTCTGGAGAAGATCCACCCTGACCTGCGAGAGGTCGCCCAAAAGGGCGGCGACCAGGTGCTTCTCGTCCAAATCGAGGCCGAAAAAGGTGCGAACCTGGGCTCCTACGTGGAGCAGGCCATCACCCGGCCCTTCGCCCCTCTGGGTGAGGCCACAACCTTCGCGAAGGTGAAGGCCGGCAACCTGACCAAGATCGCCGCCCTCCCTACGATCGTACGGGTGCAGCCCGTGCGGCTCGAAATCACCCACCGCCCGCCTCCCCCGCGGGAGGAGTTTCCTAAGCCCTCCCTCGAGGAACGGCACGCCCGTCTCGAGCGACTTCGCGCCATCGATGTTCCCTGGAGCGAGGCGCTCCACCCAACCGGCGCTCTGGAACCCACCTCGTGGTACGATGTCCAGAAGGGGCACGCGACTGACAGAGCCTGGGCCAAAGGCTTCCGGGGCCAGGGCGTGAAAGTGGCCGTTCTCGACAGCGGGCCGGACCTGGCCCACCCGGACCTGCAGGGCACATGGGCGACGACAACGGACACCGAGTCGCCATACTACGGGTGGCCGATCGCGTTCGACCCGTACTCGATGCTGCTCTACGTCTTCGACCAGGTCTTCGGGACCAACTACGTGGCGACGGGCGCCGCCTTTTACGCCGACACCAGCGCGACGCCGCCCATTTTCCGAACGTTCGAGGACCGGCAACGGGGAACCGCCCGGCTGCAGTTCGCTCCCTTCGCCCATTCCGAGGGCCGGGGTGGGAAGCAGCCTGGCTCGACGCACGAGTACGTTTTCAAAGACACCAGCCGCAGCGGGGTCTACCACATCGGCAACCTGCCAGATCGTTACCTCTCTGAGCTCTTCGGCGAGCACGTGGCGGTGTTGGTCGTTGATGAACAGCACAGCGGGGTCTACGACACGGTGTACGTGGATCTCGACAACGACCACGACTTCACCGACGAGAAGCCGGTGATGCGAGACTCCCCGGCCGTCTACCGGGACATGGATGGCGATGGGTTCGCCGATCTCTCCGGCGGTATCGTCTACTTCATCGCCGACGGGGAGACCCAGATTCCGGCCACCGACTGGTTCTGGGGATCCTTCGCACCCGCACCGGCCAACGGCTCGTTGGTGGCCTTCATGGGCGACTACGACCCCGAGATTGGCTACCACGGGACCCTGACATCCTCCAACGTCGTCGCCCAGGGTCGTATCAACGGCACGCCGCCCAAGTTCCGCGATTTGCCCGGCGACGGCTCGCCAAACGGCGTGGTCGTCGGCGCAGCCCCGGAGGCCAATCTCGTGCCGGTGGGCGATATCTACTTCAACTTCGACACGTCTACCACCGATGCCTACATCCTGACCCTCCTCAGCTACGATGGCGTACCCGGCACCGGCGACGATATTCAAATCACCAGCAACAGCTACGGCGACTCCGATGTCGACAACGATGGCTGGGATTACAAGAGCCGCTACGTTGACCGCTACGTGCGGCGCCTGAACGACACAGTCTCCTTCCTCTTCTCGACCGGCAACGGCGCACCGGGCTACGGCACGACCTCCCCACCCAGCCCATCGGTAGGCACCGCCGTCGGCGCCTCGACCGAGTTCGGCTCGACCGGTTGGGACTCGATCACCGACACGAACCAGATCGTCTGGGGAGACACGATGGTCTGGTCCAACCGCGGCCCGGGGGCGCGCGGTACGGCCGGCGTCGATGTGGTAGCCTCGGGCGCCTTCGCATCGGGCGACGCTGCACTCAACGCGGTCTTGGATGGCAACAATGCCTGGGAAACCTGGGGTGGCACGAGCCGCTCGAGCCCGGTGACGGCCGGCAACCTGGCGCTGGTCTACCAGGCCTTCAAGGCCCATCACGGGCGCTGGCCGACGTACGCCGAGGCCCGCGCGGCGCTGAAATCCGGCGCGATGCAGACCGGCTTTGACGCCTTCACACAAGGCGCCGGCCGGGTGAACGCCGACATCTCTACCGACATCGCCGCCGGTCGCCAGGGCGTGATGGCGATGCCCGACGAGTGGCGCCCGGGTGACTACCACGGTGAGGAGTATCCGGCCTTCGCCAACATCATCCACCCCAACGAGAGCGACACCCAGATCTTCACCCTCCACAACGACAGTGACCACGACGTGGAGGTCAACCTCACGGCAAAGGTCTTGCGGCGGATTGACAGTCGCGAGATGAGCTTCACCAGCAAGCCCGTGGACCAGGAAAGTTCCTACAACTTCAATGCACCCGACTACCTGTTCCCGATTGCGAACGTGCCCGAGAACGCCGATCTCATGGTCGTCTCCCTGACCTACCCTTTCGACCAGTTCGATCCAGATGGGAATTACGCCCAGAACCAGCTCTGGCGGCTCTTGATCTACGACTGGACGGATATCAACGGTGATGGGAATCTGTGGACCGACGCGGACGGCGACGGCATCGTCGATCACGCCGACACGGGCGGTTTCGAAGAGCACGGTGCCGATTTCACGGCGGCCTTAGACTGGAGCCGCAGCGAGATCGACCGCTACGAGTACATACGTGTCATGTACCACCGGGCGTATGCCAACGACCTCCAGGTCATGATGGGCGACCCAGCGCAGCGGATGCACGCTGGCCTGTTCCTCGGGCTGCAGCATACTCAGCGCTCTGCGGCCATCCCCACCACCAACTTCCAGTTCCAAATTGACTTCTACCGCTACGAGAATTGGGACTGGGTGAGCTTCCCCAACAACACGGTCACGGTGCCGGCAAACGCTGAGGCCAGCGTAGACGCGACCATCTCGATCCCTGGCGATACGGCTTACGGCGAGTACCAGGGCATCATCGTGGCCGAGTACCCCGGGCGGGCACCGTTCTCCGTCTACGTGCCGATGGTCGCCAGGGCTGGTTCCACAGCGGCGCTTGCGGCCCACGCTGCCTCACAACCGGCCCAAGGGGGTGGGCAACAGTGGCCGCCGCGCTTCATTACCATCCCGGTGATCGCCAGCGTCGCCGCGACCTACGACGGCACCGGTGCCCTGCACTTTGGTGGCCCCGAGGCGACCAATCCAGACGCCACCTACAATAACGGTGTGGTCCGAGGCGACTTTGATTGGAGTTGGCGGGCCGAATCCGGCGATTGGCGCTTCTTCTTCCTGGACCTGCTCCATGCGCCCGCTGAAGGCACGAAGCTCATCATCCGCAACCGCTGGGATGGCGTCAGCCCGCCAACGGACATCGACACGCTCATCCTCGGGCCGACCAGCGACCGCTTCAGCGACCCGAACCACCCGGACAACTCGCCCAACAACTGGGCGGAACCGGACTATTACGGCCCTTACACCCTGGCGACCGTCGGTGCCAGTCCGAACCACTACCTGGGAAGCGGCAAGTGGCGCTTCGACACTGCCACTGGCGGGCCCGAGGAGTGGGTCGTCGGCCCGGCTCACGAAGGATTGCACGTGCTGGTCCAGCACAACGTGCTGTTCTCCGGCCAGCAGATGGCGGTGCCGTTCTCAACGACCCTCGGCACGCTGGCTGTGCAGCCGCCGGCGCTTCGTTTCACGCCGAAGATCTCCGGCACCAAGACGGTCAGCCAGTGCCAGGAATTGGCCGTCCAGAGCAGCCTGGACCTGCCCGGCCTCACGGCTGAAGGCTTCGGTCTCAGCGTACCGGAGACGCTCACGGACCAGGCTATCAGCCAGGACACCCCGGACGATCCGACCAGCGCCAGTTACAGGCGGGATCTGACCATCGAGCACGCCTCACGCCTCGAGGTTCGGACGGAAAATCCCGGCACCTCCGGAATGGATCTGGACCTCTACCTTCTGTATGACGCCAACGGCGATGGCGTGTTCAGCTATCCCGGCGAGCTTGTTGCCTCGAGCACCACGCCGGAAGCCGAGGAGATGGTCTTGATTCGCAACCCGGCCGACGGTGACTACCAGATCTGGGTGCATGGCTACGCCGTCCCAGACAGCCCCAACACCTTCACCCTGGTCATCGATGCCATCGAGGGCCACGATATCACCGTGAGCGGCGTGCCGGGCGGGCCAATCGAGGCGAATACGCCGGTAACTCTCCAGGTGTGTTACAAGAAGCAGCTCTCCCAAGGCGACAAGCTCAAGGGCGAGGTCCTCCTTGGTCCGACAGTGGCGCCGGGCGTCATCATCGTACCCGTGGAGGTCAACGCGTCTTCGCAGTAGCACGATCACGGAAAACCGCCAGCTTGAGAGGATGAAGCCCCCCGGGCGTCGCGACGAATTGTTGAGGCCCGGGGGGCTTCTCTCGTGGGCAGTTGGACAAACAGTTGCGCGCTACTGCTGCCCACAAAACACAACCTGCCTCCCATGGGCTCGATATTCGTATACGACCCCCGCCACACGCAGGTGAATGATCTCGCCGAGCACGAACGCCGGGCGAACCGGTTCCTCCTTCGAGGGACCGGACGGACAACCGAGGTTTTGCACTGGAAACTCGTCGGTCGTCACGTCAACGACCTCGACGGCGGCCGGCTCCACCCCCAGTCTGCCGGAGAGGTCGGCAACTGCCTGGGCGACGACTTCTCGCCGTTCGAGCGCCGGGAAGGGAGTCGCGGGAGAGGGTGACGCCGGCTGCGTTGCCAGGGGCGGTGTCGCCCCAACCGGCAGAGTCGGGGGAACTGTCGGAAAGGGGGTCGCCGTCGCGGGAGCCGGCACCGCCGTCTGGGTTGGCA
>DOUV01000583.1 GCA_003520455.1 Chloroflexota bacterium
CTGCGCCGCTGGACGCTGCGCCCTCGATGAGCGCGGCGTCCAGTGGCGCCGACCCTGGCACATTCAGCCAACTCAAAACCGTAGCATCAGGGGAACCCACCGCCTGCGTCCCGGCAACATATCCGAAAGCCGACAATCTCTTCCACCCGGCGCATGAGAAACGCCCCAATCTCGCCCCCCCATCTCGCGTGGGTGGCACTTGTCGTGAAAGAGGATGAAGCGGCGAATTCTTCGTCCGAGGGAATGAGACTGATTGAATCCGTCTCATCCCCTGATTTGGAAGAGTAGACCGGCTGGATTCCGGCTAGTCCGCCTGGTAGGGTGGGTAGGCGGAAAGATTCCGCCTGATGGCACAATCTGGAGTTGAGCTGCACACAGTAGCCGCTGTCGCTTCAGGAAGGGAGGTTCGCCGTGCGTATGTTGAAAGTGGCCCTACTTCAAATGACGTCCTGCGGAGATGACCAGGCAGCCAATCAAGCCAAAGGCGAGGAATTCTGTCGCCGTGCCAAAGACATGGGAGCCGATATTGCCCTCTTCCCAGAGCTATGGAACATTGGCTACACGGCCGATGACCTGAGACGGCCGGATGCTGGCGACCTCTGGCGTGCCCCCACTCTGTGGTCAGGAGAGGAAGCACCCGAGCCGGAACACCATGAGCAGGCTCGCGCTCTTTGGCAAGCTCAGGCAATTGGTCAAGACGAAGCGTTTGTCACTCATTTTCGGCAGCTTGCCAATGAATTGAACCTCTCTATCGCTCTCACTTACCTGGAACGATGGCAGGGCCCGCCGCGCAATTCAATGTCACTGATTGACCGGCATGGCAACATCGTTATGACCTATGCCAAAGTCCACACCTGCGATTTCGATGAGCCGGAGGCTTCGTGCACACCGGGAGATGAGTTCCGCGTGTGCGGACTGAACACCGAAGCGGGTGAGGTCAAAATCGGCGCCATGATCTGTTATGACCGCGAGTTTCCCGAGAGCGCGCGAATCCTCATGCTCAAAGGGGCTGAGATAATCCTATGTCCCAACGCCAGCACCCTTGTTCCCTTGCATATCTGCCAGTTTAGCGTGCGTGCCTACGAGAACATGGTGGGGGTTGCCATGACCAACTACGCCGCGCCGCAGAACAATGGGCGTTCTGTGGCGTTTAGCCCGGTTGCGTTTGAGGTGGATGGGCGTGCCCGAGGTACGCTGATTGTCGAAGCGGGTGAACATGAGGGGATTTACCTGGCTGCCTTTGACCTGCAGCAGATTCGGGAGTATCGGCAGCGGGAGACCGGTGGCAATGCTTTCCGACGACCTCACCGGTATGGGCTGCTGACCTGCCTGGAAATAGGGGATCCCTTCCTTCGAGTAAACGCCGCGGGTGAAAGCTACGACCCAACTCAGCGTTAGCCACCCACGAAAGCGTTGCACCGGTCCGCTTCCAACGGGCTCGACCGGCCTGGAAGCGGGCCACCTGCACCAGCCGGCTTGCGCTATCAGCCGGCGACCTTAGCCCCAGCCGGTCGTCTCCGCTCGCCGCGACGGTCCGCGCAAGCGCCAACAAAGTCACAGTGTTGCTGCAAAAACGCGGAGAGCACAGAGGTTTGCAAGAACTCCCCGTATGCTCTCCGCGTTTCTGTGATCATCACCCCGGTCAGCCCCGCGGTGAGGGAAACGTCCGCCGGGAGCCTTTCGCTCTCGGCGTGTGGGGCGTAATATCAGTTCGCCGCGCTGGCCTCCGGATCGTAGGTGGCGACCACCGGTACTTCGGGCACCACCCACTCACCAGCCTCGGCAATGGCTTCGCCGGCAACCTCCAGGACTGGCGCGTGATGACTCTTGCGCAGTGGAATCTCGCGCAGGAAGAGGGTGGCGATGAAGGCAATGATCATGACGCCCGCGCCGACGGTGAAGAGATCGGTGATGGCGGTTGCCAGGCTCTGGCGAATCGCCAGCATCAACTGCTGGAACAAGGCCTGCCCCTGCGGTCCGAACGCGGCAAATGACTCCTGTATGCGAGCGGTTGCCTCCGGCGCCAGGAGGATCTGTGGGTTCTGCAGCGCGGCGAGCCTGTCCGGCGGGACGAGCTGCGTGAGCGCCGCGGGCAGGTGGCCCTGGAAGTTGCTCTGGAAATGGTTGGTCATCACCGAGCCCAGAATTGCCACGCCGATGGTACCTCCGATCGAGCGGAAGAACTGGAGACTGGCAGTGACCTGTCCGAGCTGCTGGAAGGGGAACGCATTCTGGACGACGATGGTGAAGAGGCTCATCATCACGCCGATGCCGAGGCCGGTAATCGCCATGTTGCGCACGACAAGGGCGTTGGTCGCATTCATCGTCATGTGCGAAAGCAGAAACATTCCCGCGGCGGCGACGATAAAGCCACTGAGCGCCAATACCTTGTAGCGCCCGGTGCGTGCCATGATCTGCCCGCCAATGATACTGCTCACAACGAATCCCAGCATCATCGGAGTGAGAACTGCACCCGAGCTGGTGGCGCTCTGGCCGATCACGCCCTGGACGAAGAGCGGCAGGTACATGATGGCGCCGAACATCCCGATGCTCACCAGGAAAGTGGCGATGACGGACACCGAGAAGATGCCATTTCTGAAGAGGGATGGGCTGATGATGGGCTCTGGCGCGCGCATTTCGATGAAAAAGAAAATGGCGAGCATCGCCACGGCGAAGACCAGGAGTCCGACGATCTGCGTCGAGAGCCAGGGGTACTGGGTTCCGGCCCACGAGAAGGCCAGGAGGAGCGGCACAGTCCCAGCAATGAGTGTCGCTACACCGGTATAGTCGATGGTGTGCTCCCGGTGCCGGCTCTGGCCGGGCAGCGCGAAGCCGGCGGTGACAATCGCAACCACACCGACCGGCATGTTGACGTAGAAGACCCAGCGCCAGCCCCAACTATCGGTGAGCCAGCCACCGAGGGTCGGGCCGATGATCGTGGCGATCCCGAAGACGCCCATGAGCAGGCCCTGCCATTTGCCCCGTTCCGCGGGCGTAAAGATGTCGCCGACGATTGCCTGGACGATCGGCATCATCCCGCCCGCGCCGAGGCCCTGAAGCCCGCGGAAGAGGATCAACTGGGTCATGTTCTGCGACATGCCCGACAGCGCTGAGCCGAGGAGGAAGAGGATCATTCCCCCAATAAAGAATGGGCGCCGACCGTAGATGTCAGAGAGCTTCCCGTAGATCGGGACAGTGACGGTTGAGGCGAGCATATAGGCGGTGAAGACCCAGGCGTAGTGCTGGAGGCCGTTCAGGTCGGCGATAATCCGTGGCATGGCGGTCCCGACGACGGTTTGGTCGAGGGCAGAGAGCAACATGCCAAGCATGACGCCGGCCATGGTGAGGACGAGTCGCTTGCGCCCCAGCACGGGGGGAACCGCCTCCGGTCTGTCTTTCAGTGCCGAATCAGTAACATTCCTGTTCACGTAATTCCTCCAATTGTTTCCACGACCTCGTTTCAATCCGGCAATTGAGGCTGGACACGCCGGCTCGTTGTCTATCAGTGCCCAGCGCTTCCCATCGCTACGGTTTGTGGGGTCTTCGAAGCTTCCGCCAGCGCCTGGAGACCCCGCAAGAGTGTGCCCAGGTCTTCCTCGCTGAGCCGGCTGAGCCAGACCCGAAAATGTTCTCGGCCGCCATCCCGGAGCCGCCCGACGAGCGCCTGGCCCTGCGGGGTGAGGGACACGAGGGTGCGCCGCCGATCGCCAGGATCTTCCGCTCGCTGGGCAAGCCCGGCATGGACGAGCCGGTCCGCCAAATGACTGGCTGTGGGCAGGCTGACGCTCAGCGCCCCGGCGAGTTGGCCAATTGTGATCGGCTCCTGGTCGGCCAACGCGATGAGGGTCTTCAGTTGCGCCATCGTCAGGTCGACTTCTAGCCAGGACGGTCCGGCCGCCTGGTGCAGGCCCCGCATAACGGCCCGATGTGCCTCAATCACCTCGTCCACAAGCGCTCGGCGTGGCTTTGGCATTCGCTTCCCTCCCCGGAAACAAGGCGAGAGTATAGCGATTTAATTCGATGCCGTCAATCTATTCGGTTATATCCAACAGTTGGCCAGGGTAAGAGCCGCCGGTCCTCGGTCGCTCCCCAGTGAGCCGCACCAGGAGAATGCTTCCCAGGCCGCGAGCCACAGGCGAGAGCGAGGACTCGACCTGGTTCAGCGGCGGGCGGGGCTGCTGGCGGAGGCGCAGCCGGGGGCCAGCGCTCCCCTTCAC
>DOUV01000013.1 GCA_003520455.1 Chloroflexota bacterium
GATGTCGTTGTGGCGGGAGTTCGGGTAGTCCCGGTCGCGGACGGCGCAGCGGACGCTCCTCGCACCATTGAGGAACGCGCCGCCCTGCAGCACGCGGGGCGTAGTTTGCGGTGCGGCCAGATCCTCGCGCCCGTCCCGCGGATTGATTGCACGTCCCGGCCCTCCGGAGGTTTGTGCTCCCATGGCCGTGTGCCGCTACAGTTCGTCGTCTTATTAGTACGGTCGAGGCGCTATTCGCGATCGGCCGGGAGAGGGCGCACGGCCGTGTGCCGCTACAGTTCGTCGTCTTGCAACAGGTCCCACAGTCTTTTGGCCTCGGGATCGGGGCCGGTGGCGTGGGGATTGTATCGGTCCAGTGACCACCGTGCCGGGTTGTTGGCGATGTACTGGCGGATGGCCTGGAGGGCGCGCTCGGTGCGGATGATGTGCTCCCAATAATTGCGTTGCCACACCGGGCAGCCAGGCGCGGCACGCCGTTGGTTGATCCGTGTGGTGACGGCCGATTTGTATCCGGCAACGAACGATCCCAGCGATTTCGGCGGTCTGTGGAGGGGCACGCGGTCAGGTTGGGACGCATCGGGGAGGCGGGGCGCACGGCCGTGCGCCCCTACAAGCGGGTCAACGGTAATCCAGATGATCCCGTGCAGGTGGTTGGGCATCACCACGAGGGCATCCAGTTCAATTTCGCGCCGAATCGTGGGCGTGGCCAGCCATTCGGCCTGCGCAATCTGGCCCGAGTCGGACAAGACCATCTCCCCATCAACGACTTCGCCAAACAGCAATTCCCGGTTCCAGGCGGCAAACGTTAGAAAATAGGCTCCGGGCTGGGTATAATCAAAATCCTTCAAACGAATGGAGCGGCGCTGATGATGGTCAGGATCGTAGGTCATCTCATGGTTCTCCCTGGCAGAAAAGGTGCGCTGTAGGGGCGCACGGCCGTGCGCCCGCGTCCTCGCATGAAAAGGGTACCCACGCGAAAGGTGCCGTGTGCGCCTGCCCCCGCACCAACGGGTGGCCGACCGCCCGCCGATTGCCATTATGCCCTGGTTACTTTTTGCCAGCCGCCCCGCAGGTTGCTGCCCTGAATCTGCACGCCGCTCACGACGTTGTCGGCCTCGGTACGGCCGGCGCGGATACCACCCGCCTGGACATTCTCCACGATCTTGTCACGGCCCACGAAGTCACCACCGCCGGTGTTCACCGGGCTGCTGACCGAGGCGCCGGCGCCGGTGTCGATTCGCGGGACCACTGTTTGTTTGTTGGCGCCCGCGTCTGCCTCGGGGTCCACTTCCGGTTCGAGGATGTTGCCATCTTTCGATCGCATGAACAGCGCCGGCGTGGACCAGTCGGGCGCCGCGAACGCCGCGGAGGCTTCGCCCCCAACACTCTCCAGGATCGCCTTCCGCGCTTCCACGACGGCAGCATCCACGGGATAGCCATCGACCAGCGGCGCGTAGAAGCCGCGGTTGAAGGCAATGGCCGGGGCGTCGGCGGTCTCGTACTGCATTGCGACCACGGCGGGGAGGGCGCTGGCGCGCATCAGTTGTTGGGCGACGCCGGTAAACCGCTTCTGCTGTGAGTCCACCGCCGTCTCGCAGGCTGCCAGGACCACCAACCGCACCGGTGTCCCATCCAGATAGGTCGCTAGAAGCTCTCCGTCGAGCGGGGAGATCGAACCTGTTGCCGGGTTCAGGTAGATTGTCCCAGCATCCTCGCGGGCGTCAAACGCGGCGTGCCCGCCGTCGTGCAGGATGTGGAAGCCCGGCCGCTCACGCGGGACCTGGCGCAGGGCGGCCGGCGTGGTGTGCCTGATAGCGCAGATCTCGACCTGGTCGCCGAGCGCCTCGCGGATCGCCTGTTCGCTGGTGGCGAGGTCGAGTTGCGTGGTGCTGGCGGGGTTGGCCGGGACGTAGAGTACGCGCAGTGGACGCGGTGCCAGGCGTGAGGCCACGGGCGTCCCGCTCTCGATAAAGCGCACGAGTGGATAGGTGAGCCGAGCCGCCAGGAGGCGCTCGTCGTCCGGGTCGTACAGGAGCGCCCAGGGCGGGTGACCCAGCTCTGGGGGACGCACGATCAGCTTGAGTCTGAGATTCACGCTCTCAGGGACCGCGGAGCGGGCTCGCTCGAAGGCGCGGAAGACCCGGCGCGGGAAGAGCGCGTCGAACAGCACGCGGCCGACGGCCTGTATTCGCTCCCGCGACGGAGCCAGACCTTTTCTGATGCGGCGCAGCGTCACGCGGAGGTCGTCCGTCTCCTGGTATTGGAATGGGACCGGAGAGGACCTGAATTTCCCCGGGCCCGCGCGCCTCGAGCGTGTAGGCGCCGGCGGTGCCGTTCACGACGAGGAAGAAGTCTTCGTACTGCGGGGGCATGGGTGGCCTCCTTTCGGCGTTCGCTGTGGATGGGCGGGCCGGGGTCGAAAGCGCTCGAATTGCTGCCGGGAGCCCGGGGCTGGCTGGGGAGATCCGGGCTGTGGCCGCCGGATCTGGCGATCCGGCGGGAGCGGGTGGGGTGAGGTGGCTGCAGAGAGCCGGGGCTGGCCAGATGGTGAGATCCGGGCTATGGCCGCCGGATCTGGCGATCCGGCGGGAGCGGGTGGGGTGCGGTGGCTGCAGGGAGCCGGGGCTGGCCAGATGGTGAGATCCGGGCTATGGCCGCCGGATCTGGCGATCCGGCGGGAGCGGGTGGGGTGCGGTGGCTGCAGGGAGCCGGGGGCTGGCTGGCGAGATCCGGGCTATGGCCGCCGG
>DOUV01000862.1 GCA_003520455.1 Chloroflexota bacterium
CACCGCAACTCAAGTAAAATGGATCGAACAGAGTAGTGGAGAGCAACAATGACACACGTTCCAGCGACACAGGCTGTCACTGAACTGGACAAACTTCTCAGCGAGGCTGCGTAAGGCCGGGAGGTTGTTATCATCGGGGCCGATGGTTCGGCGTTCAAACTGGTGGCGCTACTGCGCACGCCCAAACCTGTCTCTGGCAGTGCTGGGGGTATGGTTCACATCGGCCCCGACTTTGATGAACCCATCGAAGGCTTTGAAGAATACATGCCGTGAAGCTCCTGCTCGATACCCACGCCTTCCTGTGGTTTATCGCTGGCGATGCGCAGCTCGATAGCCACGCCCGGCAATTGATCGAGGACCTGGGCAATGAACGCTATCTGAGCGTAGCCAGCGTTTGGGAGATCACCGTCAAATCCAGCCTTGGCAGACTGACGGTGCCAACACCGCCGAGCGTCTTGATTCGCGATCACGTCTGGGCGAACGCCATTGAGGTGTTAGCCATCGTGTCTGAACACCTCGACGTGCTTCATGGTCTGCCCTATCACCATAAAGACCCCTTCGATCGGCTGATGATTGCTCAGGCTATTCACGAAGGGCTGGTTCTCATCACCAAAGATCAGGCGTTCAGCACCGCAGCGCCCGCCCCTAAACCGAACCGTTGGGCGGCCAGGGTTTGAGTCCACCAATGGTTGTAGAAACGAGGGGAATGGCTATGCAAGTAGCTGTCTCACATGATTTTGCGGAAGAAACGCTGGAAGCAAAGGCGCGCTGGTTCCAATCCTTGACTCTGGAGGAGCGAATGGAAATGCTCTGCGCATTCACAGACATGATTTTGAGCGTAAACCCGCGCATAATGGAACAAAGAGATGCTAAACCAGTTGCAGGGCGTGTTCTCGTCCTTTCACAGCCATAACGTCCGCTATGTTATCATTGGTGGCATTGCTGCCATCCTGCATGGTGTTCCCCGCGCGACTTTCGATCTGGATATTCTGATCGAAGCCACGCCTGAAAACGCACAGCGCTTGCTCGATGCTTTGCTTGAGGCCGGTCTGGGTACAGCCACCCTGACTACTGCGGAAGAACTCCTTGCTCATGAGATCACGATCTTCCGGGACAAAGTCCGGATCGATGTGCAGACCTCGACGCCTGGCCTCGACTTTGAGCGTACTTGGGCCGAACGCGAAGAAATGAACTACGCAGGTCAGGTGTTTTTTGTGGTCTCACGTCAACATCTGATTGCCTCAAAACGTGCAGCAGGACGGGAGCAAGACTTGGAGGACGTCAAGTTGCTTGAACTTGGCGATGAAGAGTAACCATAGGGTCTATGGCGGTGGCTTTGCTGGTGGTGGGGTGCAGACGCCTGTTTTTCTGCTGGCGTGGGCCGTCCAACAACCCGCTGCACCGGACTGGCTTAAGCAAGGGGCTTTCAGTGGTTTCTCCCCCCGGCCATGCGGTCTCGTGGACAGCGGCTCGGTGCGTTCGTCCGCTAGCCGGTGAGCTTTGGCCGTTGGGCCGCTTCGCACAGCCACAACAGGATTGTTCCCCTCTCTGTGGCTCACCTCGGGTCAAGAAGGAGGCCCACCAGAGATGAACCGCTCTCTTATGCTGTAGCCACTCGTAGTCTTGCTGCTCTGCCTGCCGCCCGGCGATTTGTATAGCGACGGGCGCGCCCGCAGGAGGTGTCACAGACCTATGCTCAACCACTTCCGTTTGTGGATTCCGCTCGGCGTGATCGGCCTGCTGCTCGCACTGCTCCCGGTGGCCGGCGCGTTTCCACCCAACAGCTCCGCCTGGTTGAGCCGACCGGGCATCAGTAACAACACAGAGGCCACCGAGTATTACACGACCATCGGCGCCCCGCTGACCTTGAATCAGTGGAAGGCCACCTACGGGTTCAGCGGCGCCAACGAGACGGCCGCCCTCTACTACAACGCCGGCGACCTGGGCTTTGGCCGCGAGATGCACTGTCGCAAACAGGGCGGGGACGTCGCCTGCTACGTCGTGAACCACGGCCTGGGGCCGGGCGCTCCGGTGCAGCCCTCGATCACCGACGCCATCGCCAATCGAAATAGCCTGCCGACCGTCGCCATGGTCTACCACGATGCGCAGAACGGCAGCCCGAACGATGTGACCTTCTACGTCTACGACCAGGCCGGCGCCCTGGTCAACAGTGTGGCGCTGGATAGCGAGGGCGAGAAGTTCGTGCCGACCATGTGCCTGGCCTGCCACGGCGGCGCTTACGACTGGACGAGCAATGCCGTCATCGGCGGCAACTTCCTGCCGTTTGATACCGCGTCCTTCCGCTACAGCCCGCAACCCGGCTACACGCTCGCCGACCAGCAGGAGCAGTTCCGCCAACTCAACGCCCTGGTGCGCGATACAAATCCCTCCGCTTCGATCATGGAGTTGATCGATGGCTGGTACGCCGCGACCGGCAGTGTCTACACGCCGGGGAGCCGGCTGGATCCCACCTTCGTGCCTTCCGGGTACGCCGGCGACCCCGGCCTGTACACCACCGTCTTCAAGCCCTACTGCCGCTCCTGCCACATTGCCCAGCTGAGTTATCCGTTCGCCACACCCACTCAGCTCCTCGCCTGGAATGTGAGCAGCAACCAGAACACCGGCTATGCGGTGTTTCATGTCTTCGATATGCCGCACGCCGAAGTGACCAGCCACAATTTCTGGAACAGCCCGGCCCCGGCCTATCTGGCGAACAGCGGCAACTGGTCCTACCGCGTGACGCGGCGGGATGATCCCCCGCCCAATGGCTGCAACCCCGGCGATTGCTCCTTGCGCGAGGCCATCCTGGCCGCGAACAGCGGGCTGGCGGCGCCGATCTACAAAGCCATCATCACCTTCGACGTGGACGGCACCTTCAGACTGACGCGCCCTGGCGATGACGACCTCGGATGGGTGGGCGATTTGGACGTCACGGGCGAGGTGATCGTCCTCGGCAATGGGCCCGATCGGACGATCATTGACGGCGGCGGGATTGATCGCGTCTTCCACATCCTGGGCGGCGCGGGGGCGGTGATTCAGAGTGTGACCGTCCAGAACGGCCAGGTCAGTAGCTCGGGCGGCGGGATCTACAACGACGGCAGCCGCTTGACGCTCAACAATAGCGTGGTGAAGGGCAACATCGTCAGCCCGCCCCACGACGGCGCGGGCCTCGCCGGCCGCAACAACGCCATCACCGAGATCAACCACAGCACCCTGGGCCCCGACAACGTCTCCTCCAATCAGGGCGGTGGCCTGTTCAATCAGGATAGCACGCTGACCCTGAACAACAGCACCGTGAGCGGCAACAGCGCCGCGACCGGTGGCGGCCTGTATACCTCCGGCTCCGCAAGCGCCACGCTCAGCAACAGCACACTCGTGGGCAACCATGCCGCCAGCACCGGGGGCGGGATCGCCAACGCGAACGCGGCCACCCTGTTTGTGCGCAATACGATCATCGCCGGAAACAGCGGCGGCGGCGCCAGGGATTGCGCCAATTCCGCCACCTACACCTCGCAAGGCTACAACCTGGTCGGGCAGCACGGCAGCGCCAACGGGTGCCCCACCGATAGCACCACCCTTATCCTGGACGGATCGATCGAGACGGCCCTCAATCCAACCTTAAGCAGCGCCCCTGGGCGGACGCCCTTTCACGCCCTGGTGCGGGGCGGCGTGGCGGTCGATGCCATCCCGCTCGGTGCCAACTGCACCCCGCCCTCCTACGACCAACTCAACCTGCCGCGGCCCCAAGATGGAGATGGCGACACGACGCCGGCCTGCGACATCGGCGCGCACGAGCTGTCCGCAGAGACGCTGCTCTTTCTCCCGCTCATCCTCAAGGGCCAGTAGAGGGCGAGAATTTGCCAGTTGGCGCGGTCGGGGGATCTTGAGCCGAAGCAGTACAATCGATTGACGAGGGCCTCGCGATAGCGACGGCGACTGGCGATCAATGGTTCGCCACGCTGTGTTTTACTGATCATACCGTCTCCTCACGAAAAAGGGGGCCGCGCGGCGGCCCCCTTCAGCAATGTGCAACCAGGTGACGATCAGACGCTCACTGGGCTGGGCAGCATGACGCCGAGGATGCGCTCCATCGCCATGGTGTGGCTGCAGACACCGTGCCCGTGGAAGTAGTTGCAGTCGCAATTCCAGAAACCTTCATCGTAAGTAACAGTATGGCCATCATTGAGACCATCGAACTGGACTTTGAATTGCAGGAATTGGATGCGCTGGGGCTCGTCTGCGTACTGCCTGGCCTTTTGGATTTTGCTGATCATCCCGGAGTCGATCATTCAAGCCCTCCTCATGGGGTTGTGGAAGGAAACGAAAAACGCCCAGGGAAGATGTCCTGGGCGTTACGGTTGCCATTCGGCTTGGCTGCTTGTCTTGATGCCTCGCATTTCGCATGCACCTCTATGTTGAATAGTATAGTCCTGGCCGTCGTGCTGTCAACCTACGAAACTCGTACGTTTGTCACCTCAGGGACCTGCTGAAGGTCCCCCCCTCACAGCCCGATCAGTCCTCGGTCACCCAGGACGGGTCCCAGCCAGGATCGTTCTCCTCGCCCGGCCCACTGTCCTCAACGTAGACCTGGCGGGCACGGCCCGGGCCATCGGCCGCGCCGATCGTGCCCTCCTCCTCCAGCAGATCAATCAGGCGCGCGGCCCGCGCGTAGCCGATGCGCAGGCGGCGTTGCAGCAGGCTGATACTGGCGCGCCCCTGCTGCTTGACGATCTGCCGCGCCTCCGGCAAAAGGTCGTCCTCCTCATTTGCCCCAGCCCTGGTACTTGCCACCAGCTCTTCCCACAGTGGCGGCTGCACCGCCGCGTCTTGCAAGGAAGTACTCCCGGCCGGCTCT
>DOUV01000224.1 GCA_003520455.1 Chloroflexota bacterium
ACTTGTGGGTAATAGATAGATCTGACATGGTTTACTGAATTTCGGTGGCGGGGGCAAGATGCGTGGCCTCTCGTCCGGCATGAGATCGAGGGCCGGAGCCAAGAGGCTGTTGAGGCCAGTTCCCTCGGGCAGGCCTTCGCCGAGGCCGGTAGTCAGTGGGCAGAAGCGTGCCGGGCGGATAATCCCTTCTCGTGGGAGCTTTTCCAGACCTTCGGAGCCTTCCCGGCGGTCCTCGACCGGCACGTGACGGAGTTCTTCCCCGCCATGTTGCGGGAGAACGCGTACTACGGAAAGACGTTGGGCGTCGACGCCTTTTCCCTGGAGGCCGTCACCGCTCATGGCGACGAGATCTTTGCCCGGATGCTGGCCCGTGCCCGTGGCGATGAACCGATCCCGGAAGGGCTCTTCCGGCGTCAGGAGGGCGAGCACGAGCAACTGCTGGATATCTTGCGGGCTCTGGGGGACGATCGCCCGTTTCTCTTCTCCATGAACCTGCCCAACAAGGGGCAGGTGTCGAACCTGCCCGCGGATGCCATCCTGGAATCGCCCACGCTGGTCACAGCCGGCACGATTCGCCCGCTGACCCTGGGGCCGGTGCCCACGGGACCGGCCGCAATCTTAAAGCGAGTCATCGCTGTCCAGGAACTCACAGTCGAGGCGGCCCTCACCCAGGACCGTGAGCTGCTCGTCCAGGCGCTGGTGGCGGATGGCGCCGTCCGCTCTCCGTCGGAAGCGAATCGGTTGTTGGCAGAGATGGCCCGCGAGACCTCTGGTCGGCCGTGGCTCAGCCGGACGAAGTCCTGGATGTTCGACGTCCCGCAAAGCGCGGCCGCGTGAGGGTTCGTCCTCCGGCCGGTCAGTCCCGGCTCTATACCCGCCCCGACCTTCGTTTTGCGCCGCGCTCCTGGGCGGGAGACGAGGATCGGAGGCGCGGGGAAAATCTCCGTGCGGTTTGACAGCTCTTTTCGCGTCCTTCTATAATCCCGGCGCCTTCGAGGTACGCGCGCATGAGCGATAAAATCGTGATTACCGGCCTTCAATTCCATATGCCCATCGGGGTGAGCGCCGCCGAACGCGAGGTCGGCCAGCGCCTGCGAGTGGATATGGAGGTCAGCCTCGACCTCTCGCGCGCCGGAGCGAGCGACGTCCTGGAGGATACCGTCAGCTATGCGGAACTGGTGGACACCGTGCTCGCGGTCGCCGCGGAAATGCAGCCACGACTGGTGGAGCACCTTGCCGAGCGGCTGGCGGAGGCGATTTTGGCCCGCTTCCCAGTTGAGCAGGTGTGGCTGCGGCTCTTGAAAACACCTCCACCCCTGCCGGCAGCCATCGAGGCAGCTGGAGTTGAGATCGTGCGGAACGCCTGATTCAGGGGCTGGCAGCGACCGGGGCCACGCGTCACGCCCGTCGAGGGACGGAAGTCGAACCTGGCTCCTCGTTGCGCTCTGCAGCCAGCGCTGGCGTTGAGGCCCGAGCACACGGCGGTCGCTTGCTATAGACGCTTACAATGGAGTCGGATACGGGAGCAGAGCGATGCACGTCGGAACGCGGGTTGCGCCGCCCGACCCACTGCGCATCCCCCTATCTGAGCCGGAATGGCAGGCGCTGAGAGGGCGACTTTGTCGCCCACCGGCGGTTGCAGGAGATAGCATGAACGTGATGACGTTGCTGCAAGAATTGCGTGAGGCTCGGCGCGAGCTGCTCGCTGCGGTGGAGGGGCTGCGCCCGAGCGAGGCCTTAACTGAGAAGGAGTGGACCGTGCATGACCTACTCGGTCACATCGCGGCGTGGGACCGGGAAGTGCTGGCGGCACTTCAGGAACGCCAGGCCGGTCGCGACCGGTATGAGCTCGAGGGCTACCAGGATGACGACCGCTGGAATGCGGTGGTGCGGGCGCGCAAGGCTGAGCTGGCGCCCGAGCAGGTGCGGATGGACTTCCTGATGATCCGCCGCGAGGTCGAAGACCTCTTGCGGGAGACCTACAGCGAAGTGGGGGCAACCACGGCACCGATCCATGTCTCCTGGCTCGGTGATACCACCGTGGATGAACTGGTGCGCAGTACCTCCATCACCCACGACCGCGAGCACGCGGCTCAAGTCCGGGCCTGGCGTGAATCGAGGCGACCGTTATGAGTGTACGAGGCCAGCTTGCGCGGGTGGCGCTAGTGTTGGGAGCCCTCGAAGGCTTCAACCGCTGGCAAGCGGCGGTCGCCGGTACGATCCAGTCGCCCTTGCCCGGTATTGCCCAGTACTACCTCTGGGATGAGGGCCGCATCTGCTACAAAGTCGCCGGACCGGGCGAGGCCCCGCCGCTCCTGCTGGTCCACGGGATCAACGCCGCGGCCTTCAGCTACGAGATGCGCAAGCAGTTCGCGCCGCCGCTGACCGAGCACTTCCGGGTCTACGCGTTGGACCTGCTCGGCTTCGGCCAGAGCGACCGGCCCCCGCTGGCCTACACGCCGGAGGTCTACATCCACCTGATCGGCGATTTTATCCGCGACGTCATCGCCGAGCCGGCGCCCATCGTCGCCAGCTCGCTCTCGGCGGCCTACGCCATCGGGGCGAAGGCGCGCGATCAACGCGCCGGCCGCGGGATGGTGCGCCGGTTGGTGTGCATCTGTCCCACCGGTCTGGAGCGACTGAACGAGCCGCCCGGCCCAGCCCAGCGGGCCTTCGGCGTGCTGCTGCGGGCTCCCGTCGTGGGCCAGGCATTTTTCAATCTCATCGCCAGCAAACCCAGTATCTGGTACTACCTCCTCCAGCGCTCCTACTACTGGGCCCGCTTCGTCACCCCCGACATGGTCACCCAGTATTACAACAGCGCCCACCAGGTGGGCGCTCGCTGGGCACCGGCCGCCTTTCTGAGTGGAGATCTCAATCTCAACGTCGCCAGCGACTGGCGGCAGATCGACTCGCCGATGCTGATCGTCTGGGGCCGCCAGGCCAGTTTCACGCCGGTCGAGGACGCCGATGCCTTCCTCGAGAGCAACCCGGCCGCGCGGCTGCACGTCTTCGATCAATGCGGGCTCCTCCCCCACGACGAATACGCCGACGAATTCAACCGGCTGGTGGATGATTTCTTAACGTCATGATTGTATCGGCAGGACTTCCATGAAACGCGGAACGATGAATGATGAGCGATGAGTAGGAAGATTCTTGCCGGCTGCGTCTTGTTCATCGTCCTGATCCCGGCGGCAGCGAGCATGAGCAGCGCCCAAGGGAGCTGGACCGCGGTCTACAATGACGGTTGCTTGGGCGACGGGCACCGGGTTCTCGTCGGAAAAATCACCGCCCGCGCCACGTTGGGCAATGGCTGTGACCTGGTTGCCGGCTATGTCGCACCCGACCAACGCTATGCCGGCGAGTGGGTCTGGGGCTACTCCCCCGCCGGCGGGGCTGCCGCGGGCGCCGCGCCCGACGATGCCGTCTACGTCCGGCCCCACATCTGCGACGTTCTGCCTCGCTTTCCCTGGCCGGCCACCTCGGGCTGGCGCACGCATGTCGTCGCGCCCAACGAGTTTCTCTACGCACTCTACGGCACTGACTATCCAGCCTACATCGCGGCCAGTTGCCGGCTGCGTGAGCAAGACCCCGATTACGCTCAGATCGGGCTGGACCGGGCGCTGCGGCCCGGCTCGAAGCTGGCCGAGCCGCCCGCCCCGCTCGTGGTGCGCTACCGGCACGAGACGCTACGCCACG
>DOUV01000097.1 GCA_003520455.1 Chloroflexota bacterium
CCTGGCACGGCAGTGCCCGGAGCAGAAGAGACCGTCGTTCCGGCTGGCGCGGACCAACCGGCGATTGAGCCTGGCCCCGGCACGCCCATCCCTACACCGGTTGCCACCGGCGAGGTCATCACTGAGACGGCAGCGGCCACCACCGTCGCCCCTGAGCTCGAGCAGGTGGTCCGCGCTCATGTCAACGCCCACTTCCCCACTCAAAACTACAAAATCGGCGATGTTGCCATCGAGGAGACGACCATCCGGGTGCAGATCGTGCCCGCCGACCCGAACATCGCTCCGGCCTATGTATTTGTCCGAGCCGAGCCAGGTGGTTACACCATCGTGTGGGGACCGGTCGCATCCCTCACCGAAGAGGAAGCCAACAAGTATGGCATCCCGGAGGCGCTGGCGGTGCCGTAAACCGGCGGAGAACAAACGTCGAGGAGAGCAACGGTCAGGTGCCTTTTCGGCACGGTTTGTTGCTCCCGATACTATCACGAGGGGCCGGAGCGAGAACGCTCCGGCCCTTCCTCGCTGCCCCTGCCGGCCGCCGACCGGGACGTCTGTCGCCGGTCGGCGGCCATCGAGGAGGTAGGTTCGCCGGACAATGAGAAGAGGGAGGAGAACTTCGGCCGTTACGTCCCGATCGAGGTTGTCACACTCCCGATGGACGTGGCTGTCTTACGCCAGTCAATCCGCGGGTATTGGGCGTCCAACTCGGCCGCGACGGCGGTCGCGACCGCGCTGGCCGTCCCGTCTCGCTCCTGAGAGTCGCCCCATGCATAACCGGCCGTGTAATCGTCGGAGTCGATGAGACCGGCCGCCATCGCCGCCAGGTCAATCGCTTCCTGGAACCGATCGGGCAGAGGAGCACTCACGCGGCCGCTGGCGTCTTTCGCGCGCACTTGGGCGGGAATGTCGTACCAGTACAGGATCTGATAGCTTGCCATTGAAATCCTCCTCGCTTGCCGAGGGCAGAATCGGCTGATACCGGTCGGCGTGAATCTCGGCCATCAGCGCCACGAGGCGCTCCTCGAGCCGGCCGTAGCCAGTCAGCCGCACCTCAAAGGTCAGGCCGAGTAAATCCGCAATCGTGCGCGCCTTGGCCACGAGGGTCTGGTCCTCTTTTTGAACGAGGTAGACCAGCCGCGTGTAGTTGCCAAAATACACATCTTTGAGTTCCGGGAAACGGTCGAGGCCCAACCCCTTTCGCACGGTGCCCTCGAACTGACGACACAGAAAGTCGGTCAGGAAGAACGTCCCGGGATTCTCATCCATCAACCCATCGAAGACCTCGCCGCCATACATCTCATAGCAGTGCGGGCCGGCGATGCGCGGAACATTGTATCGGTTCAGAACCTCGTCCAACCGGCCGCCCGTGCCACAGTCACCATACACCACGGCCACGCGCTCGAACTGCGGGATCAGCTCGCGGAGCCGGCACTCGACATCCGGGCCAATGCGCCCGGGCACCATATGGTCCAGCGCGGCCACTCCGAACAGCGCCACGTCCCACTCATAGCGCTTGACAATGTCGATTACCTCGCGAGCGAGCGCACCGCAGAGTACAAGAGCGATGCGCGGCGATGAACGATTCATACCAACAGGATTTACCCTCTTCTCAGCCGCCGCTCCTCGCGCGAGCGCGGGGCAGTTCGTTGGGCCGTTGCGACGGCAAGTTCTATCTCGCTGCCATCGAGTTCGGGCAGCGTACGCAAGGCCTCGGCCATCGCCCGGACGTGCGCGGGAGTACTGCCACAGCACGCCCCAATGATCGTGGCGCCGAGGGCACGCACCCGGCGAGCGTACTCGGCCATGATTTCAGGCGTTCCATTGTAGACCGCGCGGCCATCCACGACCTGTGGGATGCCCGCGTTGCTCTTGGCAATCAACGGAATGTCGGACCGAACCTGGTGCATGCCGTAGATCACGCCCTCAATCTCGGCCGGACCGTTACCGCAATTCCCGCCGACGGCCGCCAGATCGAGGGCGTTCAGGACGAGCACCGCCTCAGCCGGGCTGACGCCCATCATCGTGAAGCCCCGGGTGTCGAACGTCATCGTGGCGGTCACCGGAAGATCGGGCGCGCCGCGGCGGGCCCCTTCCACAGCGGCGCGGACCTCGTTGAGGTCGCTCATCGTCTCGACCCACATCACATCCACACCCCCGGCTGCCAGGCCCGCCGCCTGGGCCGCAAACCCCTCCACGGCCGCGTCGTAGGTCAGCGACCCCATCGGCTCGAAGAGTTCGCCGCTGGGCCCCATCGAACCGGCCACAACGGCTGCCTCGCCCGCCTCCTCGCGGGCCAACTCAGCCGCCGCCCGGTTGAGCTCGAAGACGCGGCCCTGGAGGGTGTGGAGCTTCAGGCGAAACGGGCTGCCGCCGAAGCTGTTGGTCAGGATGATCTGCGCGCCGGCGTCGAGGTAGCCTCGATGGACGGCGCGGACGAGATCGCGCTTCTCCGGCAGAACATTCCATTGCTCGGGCGGATCGCCAAACATCAACCCGGCCGCCATGAGCATCGTGCCCATGCCGCCGTCGGCGAGAATGGGTCCGCCCCGGCCTAGAAGATCAAGAAAGCGGTTGGACACTGGTTCTTCCCCTTGGTAAAGTCGCGACACGCTCTTGGCAGATTTTTGCTGCCGGTGGCCTTCCAACTCCTGTAGGAAGCGGGAAAGCGATAGCCGCTCTCCATCCGAGCTCCACACAGGGCCAGGAGAGTGGTCGTGAACAGTCCCTCGCAGGCAATCCGCTGGAAGCTCACCGAACGGCCGTGCCAGCGCAGCGTTGGAACGGACAGCCCGGCTTCACCGGCAGGTCAGAGTTTACCAGTATCAAGAAGCGAGCCAACTGCAACAGGAATCCTACGCCGGATTGATGCCGCAGAAAAGCCGGCTGGTGCGATTCGTCCGCTGCCCTCGCGCGGAGCGCCGGCCAGGATGAGCGACCGGCACCCAACTGGTGTCTCCGGATACTCGTGTAGCCCCCCGCCACCTACGTCTTTCGCTCCCACGTCTCGCGGAGCGCCACGATCTGGGCGAGGTGATTGTTGTCATGCGTGACCAGCTCCTGGACCTGGTCGCGCAGGCGAGTCGGGCCGATGGTCTCATGGACCAGTGGGCGGCCCCAGTCACGCTGGCTGAGGGCCGAGAGGAACGCGATGGTCTCAGCCCGGCGAGCGACGAACTCCTCCAGAAGGCCCGACAGCGGCCGCGTGAGATCGTGGGCGCTTTTGTCAGGGTGGATGGGGGGCTCGTAGGGGTTGTCCTGCTCGAGGACGCGGCGCAGACGCGCCAGGTAGGGCTCCTCGACGAAGCCAAAGTGGGCCAGGCACCAGGCTTCGGGCGCCGGGCGCCACAGGGCTTCCACGCCGTCGATCCGCGGCACCATTCGACTCAGGTCGCGCGGCGTGGCGGCCAGGGCCTCAAGGAGAATGCTGCGGCGGCTCACGATGCCA
>DOUV01000485.1 GCA_003520455.1 Chloroflexota bacterium
AGTATCATCTCAATAATTCGCGGTAATCACTTGATCCATCGCCTGTTCCAGTAAAGAGCACATTCGGGACGTCGAGGAAAAGAGGACACGGCTGATCTTCATGCAAGTAATGATCAGCCTCAATTCTCACGACAAGGGACACTGGACAAGGGCACGATTCCCGCCTAAGTTCAACCCTAGAGAAACGCTTACCTCGTCCGGTGACCCCATGCTGGAAGACTTTGATCTCAACCCGATCCAAGACGTTGAAGGAGCCCGACAAGCCATCGTCAAGTTGCTCAACTTGGTGGAGGCGTTGGCGTCGGAAAACCGTGAATTGCGGGAAGAGAGCCAACGCTTGCGAGATGAGATCAACCGGCTCAAAGGCGAGCAGGGCAAGCCTAAGATCAAGCCGAATCGCTCGGGGTCTCCCTCGGCCACCACGAATTATTCGTCGGAGCGTGAGCGGCGCAAGCCGCAAGAGTGGAAAAAGAGCCGCAAGGTCGAGCGCATCAAAATAGACCGCGAAGAAGTGGTGAAGGTTGACCCGGCTCAACTTCCGGCGGACGCCGAGTTCAAAGGCTACGACGATGTCCTCGTGCAAGACATCCAGATCAAGACCGACAACGTGCTGTTTCGGAAAGAAAAGTTCTACTCGGCGAGCGAGCGCAAGGCGTATCTGGCCGAATTGCCGCCTGGGTACGCCGGGCAGTTTGGGCCAGGGGTCAAGGCGCTGACCCTGGTGTTGTACCACGCGGCCAACCTGAGCGAGCCGAAGGTGAGCGAGTTTTTCGAGCATGTGGGGACCTACATCTCGACGGGCGAGGTCTCGAATCTGTTGATCCAAGGCCAGGACGAGTTCCACGCCGAAAAAGACGCGGTGTATGCCGCCGGGTTGCGCAGTAGCCCGTGGCAGCACATGGATGAAACTGGCACGCGGGTCAATGGCGTGAATGAACATTGTCATACGGTGTGCAACCCTGTGTACACAGCTTACGTGACGACCGAAAAGAAGGATCGGCTGGCCGTGCTGGCGGCCCTTCTCAATGGACGTGAACTGACCTTCCGTCTCAATGCGGAAGCGTATGCGTGGTTGGAGCCGGTGGGCTTGCCCCTCTCCGCCCTGGCGGCCTTGCCGCAGTTGCCCCAAGACCAGACCTTCAGCGAGCCCGAGTTCACGCAGCGGCTGAACGAGCGGTTGCCAACACTCGGGAGTCAACAGCGCCGCCGGATTTTGGAAGCGGCCGCGGTGGCCGCCTATCATACTCAGCAAGAATTCCCGATAGTGGATCTGCTCCTCTGTGATGACGCGGACCAGTTCAAGCGATTGACGGAAGAGCTGGCCTTGTGCTGGATCCACGATGCCCGGCACTACAAGAAACTGAATCCCGTGGGTGTTCATCACCGCCAGGTAGTGGATGACTTGATGGGACGCTACTGGGATCTGTACGACGACCTCCTGAGATACCGGCAGACCCCCAGCGTGGAAGACGCGGCGCGGCTGTCCCAACAGTTCGATGACCTGTTCTCGACCGTGACCGGCTCTGCCGCCCTGGACGACCGCATCGCCAAGACTCGAGCGAAGAAAGACGCCCTGCTGATGGTGCTCAAGCACCCTGAAATCCCCCTGCATAACAATCCAGCTGAACTGGCGGCCCGCCGGCGAGTCCGCAAACGCGACGTGAGCTTCGGGCCGCGCACCGAAGAGGGCAAGAAGGCCTGGGACACCTTCATGACCCTCGCGGCCACTACCAAGAAACTGGGAGTAAGTTTCTACCACTATGTTTACGGCCGGGTTTCCCAGGCCAACCAAGTACCCAAGCTGGCTGACCTGATCGCTGAACGAGCCAACCAACTTCGGCTAGATGCGTCGTGGAACGCTCCCTAGACGTCCCGCGATTTATTGAGAAGATACCACGGGAATATGCGCCGTGGTGGGATCCAGCCGAACCAGATCCAGGATCGTCCACCCGGCTTCTGGATGTCCCATCCGAATATCGAGGATCACCAGATCCGGCTTCACCCTGCGGATCATGTCGTAGGCTCTCTCGCTCTCAGCCCAGATGATCGTCTCGTAGCCCTCGTCAGTCAGCAGTTCGTGCATGAGGTTGAGGAAGGCTGTATCATCGTTGACCACGGCAATCCTTGGGGTCGCCATCATTCTCTCCCTTCTCCCCACCTGGGTAACCTCACGTGACCAGCGCACGAGACCTCTAGAGAGTTGACCGTCCAGCCGGAGACGCCGTCACGTGTACCCTCCCCGCTGAGCCTACGCATGCGAGAAGGTGAGCCGCTCCCCGTACGCCGCCGAGGTGAAAGCCTCGATCGCCTCGCGCAGGCTCATAGCTGGGAAGCCAATCTTCGTGATGTCGGTGGGCGATTGTGATCGAAGAAGGTCGCCCCCTCCTGCTCGACCACGTCCATCAGGCCGGCAATGCGGAAGACATCGTCCGTCTGAGCCGCGCCTGAGCCACCGCTCACGATCAACTCACGAGGGCCAAACTGTTTCAAGGAGCGTAGCACCCCCCGGAGGGTGTCCGGCTGGGTGACGCCGGTCGTGTCCTCCCGTGAGGCCCACGTATCGTTCGGCTTGACCGCTACAAGCTTGCCACCCACCAGTTCATCCAGCCGAATCTGCGATAGCGCCTCGTCGATTGCCGTCTCGATCGCATCGTTGCACGTGATGATGACCGTTGCCATGTCCCAGACCTCCCCTGGCAAGATGGACCTGTGGAATCAGAGCAGGAGCAAACAACGTACCAGCAATCATCTCGCGCCCGGGAGGAAACAGCAGCATCCGTTTCGACTGCGCATCGGGCATCGGACGCTCACTTCTGACGTCTTCTTGGGGATTCGTTTGAAGGTCAGCAGGGGTGTGAACTCAGAGGCGAACTACCAGAACACCAAGGGCGCAAGTACGCCCCGCGGGCAGGTTTCGGCGAGTGGCTGTGCCTGCCGATACCCGAGTTCGAGGAGAGGTGGCCTCCAACGATGACCGCCGAAACCCGCCCGACGAGGACCGAATCAGAGAACAGGATGTTCATTTCAACAGCGAGTGGGAACGTTCACGGCAACCGCAAGAACGCCGATCTACGCCGCGGCCCGTCGCGGCGCCGCCTGTCGCGACCGCCTCACCGCGACGGCGACGACAATGACCAGCAGGAGAAGCATCAGGACCAAATTGTGGAATATCGCCGAGACGATGATCGTCGCCAATGAGAGAATGAAGGCCACCCCAAGCGTGACCAACCACGTCGCGCCTCGGCTGAGGTTACCCAGGAAAGGCAGGACGTCCAGGAATGTACTGATGGGACCGAGTAGCAGGTACAATCCGAACCACATCATCAGGAAGCCCCCGATGCGGAGGAGCCATCCAATCATGGTGTACTCGAACGCCATGGACTCAATCGCACTCGCGCGGTCCCCGGCGTAGGCGCTGTAGAGCGTATGCTTGCCCTGGTAGAGGTAGGGAACGAGCCTGTCCCCATCCGCCTGGCCGAACGCCGTGACCTCGATTCCCGCCGGCAACGCCAGGTAGCTGACGCGCACATCACCGACCCGCGGCGCCTGCTCAGAGCCTTTTCCAATGAAGAGATAGCTGCCTTGCAAGGAACCGGTCCCACTCACGACATTGCCGGCATTGAGCTGCAACTTCGACCCACCGGGGAGGCTGATGCGCTGAGGATCAACGGTGTACGCACCGACTTTCGCGGACTGCACTGTATACGTTTGAGCCTCAAGTGGCATAGCGGGATTTTCGTGGGCATCTGGAATCTTGAAGTCACTCGAATCTGCCGGATAGCCCGTCCAGCCCTTCTCGTACGTATATTCAGTCGTTGTCGTCTCGCTTCCACCTACGTTCTTCTTCGTCTCGCTTTTCGTGTGCTCGATCCAGGCGTACATCTCGACGTCACGCGAGATCTGGATGTAGCGCCCTGGTTTCAGATATCCGGGGTCACCGAGCTGCTCGGCCGAGTCCAGAATGCCCGTTGCCGCCACCAATTTGCCATTGGTCGATGGATCGACCGTGCTGGCGCTGACCGGTACACTCCGCGCCGCCACCTTCGACATATCCACCCGCCCCTCGTTCACCCACAACACGATAAAAGCAACGAGGATGAGCACCAAACCAATGAACATCCCCACGAACGAGTCGAGAATGCGCGATCCCCAACTTCGCGTGGTCACTTCGACATACTTGTCTGTCATGTAGCGATCCCTTTCATGGTATTGGTCGTGCACACCGTTACTCAATCTTGGTCGATGCGACTGCCGCCGATCATCCGCTACTCCAGATACACCGAGTCTGTTTGACCCGCGTGCTCTTTTTCAATCCGGAGCAGGAGGCCGATGAGGCACGTGGGCGGAATCACGCACTGCCCCCGGCGGGCTGCGCTCTACCGCAACGCCCCCCGCCGAGGCAGACCGCTGGTGGGACGTCGCGGGCAACACAGGCGAGAACCGCCCTGCCGCCCTTCCCGATTGGGGCCACGGCACCGCCGGACAACGGCCGTTATAGCCGGAAGTAGCCTGGTCATTGGTCCGGAGCCGCCAGGGGAACACCACCGCCCGGCAGGGTGCAAGCCGTTGCAGGCTCGCACCGGTTCGCGAGGGTGAGGGCCCGGCCACGCGATCAGCTTGAACAGAAAGTGCTTTACTCGGGGTGTATGTGGGCGAATCGGGGGGCTGAAAGGCACGCCACCGCCCCGCGCGCAGGCCGCCAGGCGGTCGCCGTTCGATTCGAAGTGGACATTGAGAACGCCTTCGAGAGGGAGCGTTGCGTGGAGCGCGATGACGCACGATGAACCAATACTGGGATAGTGACACGAAGATCGTCCCACAGCGATTCCAGTATAGTGCCTCTCGTACCTCTGTCAATGACTTCGGGCCGATAGGAGTGACCCAAATTCGGTTGAAATTTCAATTACGGCAGGCAGATGATGCCGGGGGAGCGACAGCAGGGTATGTGAAGAAATCGGCCTGTACGTCGCCGATTCATTGCATTGGAGTGGATGCAAGGAACAACCAGCAAGTTGGAGCGCACCGATCGATCAGGAGAAGATTTCAAGCGTCGCGACCACGCCCCAGGCGCACGAGACGCAACGGCCGCTGCGTTACGTACCGGTGCCAAATCGCTTCAGAGTTGGATAAAGCTGGCGACCTCTGTGGCCCCGTGCTCGGACAGGACGCCGCTCACACGTTCGGCCGCCGCATGATCCGGCACCCTGACTCCGATGAAGATACCACCGGCACGCACGGCTTGCTCATATTCTCGCGCATGTTCGGTCGGCAGACCTAATCCAGTGAAGGAGCCAACCCAGGCGCCGACGGCACCGCCGGCGAGCGCCCCGGAGATAGCGGCCACAATTGGCCCCCCTGCAATGAGCGGCCCGAGGCCGGGAATGGTCAAGGCCACTAAGCCAAGAGCCCCACCAAGCAGCGCGCCAGCAGATGCCCCGGCAATCGTTCCCTTCTGCGCCTCAGTCTGCTCCGCGTCCATTTCGGGAGGGCTGCCGGGAGGACGCATCACGAGGGATAGATCTTCAACAGGGTAGCCTTCTGTCTGCAGGCATCTGACAACGACATCGGCCTGATCAAGACGGTCGAATACGCCGACGACGGTTCGAGCCTTGAGATCCGGTGCGAGTCCCGCCCGACCCGCCGTCCGGTCATCATTTTTCATCATAACACCTTCACTCCCATTCGTGATCTCAGACCAGCCGGCGTTGCCAGGAACGACCAGAAGTTCTGTCTGCCGCGCTCCTCCCCGGCTCAAGTCTGGGACCGGCTGCAATCTGGGCGGCAATACTCCTGCGACCCGACTATCCCGTGGCCTGGCACGAAGCGATGTCCTGCGAGAAGGACGATTTGCCGGCATGAGGAAGAAACGCACACTGTCCGCCGCCCGACCGGTGTGATGGATGCAAGACAGAGAGCCGGCCACTCTGCCCGTCGATGAAACGCTGCGCCATCGTGGTAGCATCGCCTCCTCAGACGTGCCGCCCTCCAGAGCGCACGCGCTCCTCAGCCAGGAGTGCCGGCCGGCTCCGCCACGAACTGTGAGCTGATTGGGATCGCTGCAGCGTGCTTCCCGGGCTAGCGCTCAGACCCCGGAGGCAAAGAGGCGTGCTCCCGCGTCTCCCGGCTGATCTCCTCGCGCGTCACCGTCTTGTCGTGGGCTGTCGCCTTGCCATACGCGATCAGCGACTTGAAGCGCAGCAGGTCCTCGTCCATTTCGCTCTTCGGATCAGCACCGAAGAAGGTCGCCACGGTGTGACCGATGGCCCTGCCCGGTGGGTTATAGGACATTCGTATCTCGACACGTGTGCCGCCGTCAGGGTTGGGCCGGAATTGAACGATGCCGGCGTGCCCGACCGCTTCGCCAGGGACCGTTTTCCAGGCCAGGGCCTGGTTCGGGACCCACTTCGTGATCACGGCGTCCCACTCGACTGGCTGCCCCGCAGGACCAGCCACAACCCAGTGAGACCGGCCCTCACCCAGGTCTCGCACCGCGCGCACGTTCGACATGAAACGCGGGAAGTTCTCGAAGTTAGACCAGAAGTCGAAGACTGTCTCGACTGGCGCATTGACGTTGATCGCATTTTGGACATCGATGGCGCGGCGGCCAGCACCCACCCCGATGAGCCGCTGCATCGGAAGGTTGGTCATCGCGCGGGCGAGCATACCAAGGCCGGCTGTGCCAAGCAGGGCACCCAACAGATTGCGGCGCCGCACCGCGAGGAGGGCCAGCCAGCCGCCGGCCGTCCCGACCAGCAATCGAGTGGTCGGCGACCAATGGGTCTGGAGTAGTTCGGGCTTTCCTCCGAGCCTCGGCCCTGGCTGGCCTTGGAGGCCCGGTACACCATTGGGCCGCTCATGGACCTCCAGCTGATTTTCCACGCCGGTCACCCCGTGCATCTTGCGGACAGTGGCGATCAGTCTATCGACCTCGTGAGCCAGAATTGGACCGCTCAGCGTGACGCGCCCCTGATTGACGGTCACCCCAATCGAGCTCGGACGGGAAACCAGGAAACCTAACCTCTCGCGGATGCGTGCCTGCAACACCTCATCCGATACTTCCTCGGATTCAAACAGATCCATCGCCTCGGCCAGGAGCCCATGCCTGCGATTGTCGAGGTCACGCGCCGTCACGGCAACCGCGTCGCTTGTCTCGTGCATGAGGCCGACCATCTTATCGCGTAACAGGGCACGCCGCCGCTCACCCTTTTCTGGATCAAGTAGATACATGATCCCCGCGCCAAGGCTCACGCCGCTCAGGAGCGTCTTTGGGTTATTCATACTTTACCTCCTCGTCGAACTGAAAGGAGTGGGTTTCAATCAGAGGGTGCTGGGCTCAACACTCACATGGGAGTCGTATGCGTGGATCAGGTGCGACGCACTTCGGAAAGTGCGTCGCACCTCCGCCCCGGGCCCAACGCACCGTATTCCAATAAGAGCGGGCTCAAAGCAATCAAAGCGCTGCGATCGGAAGAATCAAGAACAACCGGAACCGGAGGGCGACCTCTGGCCCCCCTCCGGTAACCGCCTCATTTCGCCCTATGCCTTCGTCCGCTCAAGTCTATGTCCAACCTTGTGCTCGACGGACTTGACATTGCGGGTCAACTTATCGTGTGCACCTTCCTCATCCTCGATTTTGATCATCGTGATGATGTGGGGTGACGTCGTCCGGACGCGCTCGTGGCACCGCCGGATCAACCCTATGACCTCATCCCATTCGCCCTCGACGCAGGTTCCTGAGGGCGTCACCTCATAGGGCAGTCCCGACGCGTCCACGAGTTTGAGGGCCGCAGCGATCTCGTCACTCAGGTGCGTCCCGACGCCCAGCGGAATAATGCTGAATTCGGCTAACATCGCCATCTCCTTTCCCCTCGTGAAGCAACCACCTGATTCCTGCAGCAGGGTCGATCGGCGAGATTACTCGCCCCCTACTTTTCAGGACGGCGCTCCGTCGGCAGGTCGGGTGTCTCCTCGGTCGGCTCGCCACTGGAGCCCGCCGTCATTCCGCCAATCGCCTTCTCGCCCGTGATACTGGTTAGTTCAGAGCCGCCGTGATCCTCATAACCGGCAGCACCGCGACCACCCTGCCCCAACGAGGCCATACCCTGGGCCTCGGCATCCTCTGGCGCTGATTGCCCCGAAGCTGGATGCACACCGGAGCCACCGACCACATCGGTTCGGCCCTGTCCACCGCCGCGCATTCCACTACCGCGTTTCTGCTCCTCGTCTCGTTTTTGTGCCTCACGATCTCGATTGGCACCCATGATTCAACCTCCTTGTTTGATTGCACTCTCGTAACTCGCAAGAAACATGCCCATTCGCCGGACTTGAGTGTCGCAGTCGCAAAGGTACGGTTCCGTTCGCTGAGGGACCCGTCCAGCCTGCGCCCCATTAGTGGGACGATTCGGCGGCGTGCTCGTTCGCACGCTCGAGCAAGTCCCGCACCTCTTCGTCCGTCGTTTGCGAGAAGTCCTCGTACCAGAGCCCAACGGCGTAGAAGGGCTCAGGTGTGATGGCACAGATGATCTCGTCCACCTCGTCTCGGAACTCGTTGCACGTCTCGGGCGCTGCGGTCGGGACGGCGACGACAATCCGGGCCGGGTTCTGCTTGCGAAGCGCAGCCACTGCCGCACGCATGGTCGCCCCTGTCGCCAGGCCATCATCCACGAGAATGACGATGCGCCCACTCACGTCCGGGCGTGGGCTATCACCCCGGTAGAGGCGCTCGCGCCGCTCGAGCTCCCCCTGCTCGGCTGCGCCGACTCGATCGATCACGTTGGGAGGGACATTGAGGGCTCGCACCACCTCTCGGTTGAGCACGCGCGTGCCACCCGACGCTATCGCCCCCATCGCCAGCTCTTCGTGGCCGGGCACCCCGAGCTTGCGTACCAGGAAGACGTCTAATGGGACGTTGAGTTCCCCAGCCACTTCAAAGGCGACTGGGACACCACCGCGCGGCAGTGCAAGCACCAAAACATCCGGGCGATTGGCATACTCCGCGAGCTCGGTCGCCAGTACGCGGCCAGCTTCGAATCGATCGCGAAATGGTCTTGCCATCATAGTCGCCTCCTGTTGATCACGTCTATCACCGGGGGCGGATTCCCTCGGGACGACCAGTATTCACTGCAGCCAATCGTCGCTGACTCCGGCATGGGCCCATTGGCGGGCTGCCTGTCGTGGTGATCGTGTCTTTCAATGAATGATCCGAGCAAGATACGTGCCCCTTCGACAGGCCCGGCTGAGCGCCACTACGCGAGCATCTCTCGCAACCGCTCGGCGTCCCGGATGGCATGGCCACCGGGATCGTTGTTGAAGTAGACGTAGGTGTCCAGCTCCTGCGCGAGAAAGGAGCGAATCCGCTCCGCCCACGTGCGCAACTCCTCATCGCTGTAGCCAGTGCCCTGCTCACCCCCGTGCATGCGAATGTAGGTCCAGGGCGCGGTGAGGCACACGTCCAGGGGCATGGCCGGGGCCACCGGCAGGCAGAGGGCCGCACCGGCATGTTCCAGGAGCGCATAGACTTGAGGGTCGAGCCAACTCGGATGGCGGAATTCAAACGCGTACCGGTGCTGCGCGTACGGTCGGAGGGCAACGAAGAACTGCTGGAGACGCTCGAGATTAGCGGACCAGGTGTGGGGAAATTGGAACAGGATCGGTCCGAGTTTCTCCTGTAGCCCGGCGGCGCGCTCCAACAAGCGACCCAGGGGCTCTTTCGGATCCTTGAGTTTCTTCATGTGGGTGAGGTAGCGGCTGGCCTTCACCGCAAAGAGAAAGCCATCTGGCGTCTGGCTACGCCAGCTTTCAAAGACGGATCGCCTCGGGAGGCGGTAGAAAGAATAGTTGATCTCAACTGTAGGGAATCGCTCCGCGTAGAAGCGCAAGAGTTGGTCGCCGGGGAGTTGTTGGGGGTAGAAGATGCCACGCCAGTGCTTGTAGACCCAGCCAGAGGTACCGATCCACAGCGCTGCCATCGACTTCATCTCCTTTCCCACGGGACAAGGTGACCAGTCGCAAGCCGGTCGATTCGACCCGATTTACCTCACGCACAGGTGCCAGGACGCCAAGGAATTCTCGATCTGCTTTTGCCACTTCGCGCGCAGCTTCTTCCTGGCTTCGCGCGAGAAGCGATCTGAATTGAACGGCGTCAAGCTGTCTTATGGACCAGTCGGCCGCGCTACCAGTGCACGGAGTTGTGCGCTCGTACTATCCTCGTACTCATGGCGACGTTCTTGACAAACGTCCTCCCTTATGAAGGAGAGCAGGATGTGCGCCACGTACTGCGCTTTTGCGACGGTGCCGGCACGGCCGGCACGGCCCGGCGAGGTGCCTCGAAACCGGAGCAAGGGTGAAATTCCACGACGAGCGGCTGCGCCCGGAAGCGCAAGGGGCGCCAGCGGTCCGCCGCGGTCGCACGGACAGCGTGTTGAAGATCACGGCGGCTGGGTGGCGGATGGCACTTTCACTCCCGCACAGGCCGGCATAGACTACTCCAGGTGCCATAGCAACCACATTGCGGTTCGAAGCCCTTGATCCCGTCCTCTGCGGGAGAATAGGAAATGGTCCAAACCAGTTTCATCCCCAGTCGCCAGGGCCTCGAGCAGCACGGTATCGTGAACGCCGGCATCATCTACTGGAACCTACCGACACCAGCCCTCTACGAAGAGGCTGCCCGTCGCCGTAAGGGGCTGATCACCCACTTCGGTCCCCTGGTCGTGCGCACTGGCCAACACACAGGCCGCTCTCCCAATGACAAATTCATCGTACGCGAGCCCAGCAGTGAGGCCCATACCTGGTGGGGTAAAGTCAATCAACCCTTCAGCCCCGACCGCTTCGAGGTCCTCTATGCCCGCGTGCTCGCCTATCTCCAGGGGTGCGACCTCTTTGTCCAGGATTGTTACGTTGGCGCCGACCCCACCTACCGCCTCTCAATCCGGGTCATCACCGAAACCGCGTGGCATAACCCCTTCGCACGCAACCTGTTCATCCGGCTCTCGCGTGAGGAGCTTGCGACCTTCACCCCCGACTTCACCATCATCGACCTGCCAAATTTCCATGCCGCGGCGGCCTCATCGGGACAGCCCGCTCTGCCGAGAAGGATCAACTGGGTGACCAGATTCCGCAGGTTCCCGGGGATGCCCAAGGCAATCTCCTCCTCACCACGCTGCAGGGTGGCGCCGCTCTCCTTCCGAACAAGTTATCCCGCGCCCAAGGATCTCCTATCCTTACCATAGTTCACCACCGTCTGCTCGCCCACCGGTCCGTGCCTGGCGTGTGCACAGCCATACAGTGGCAGGTAGGAACCGAAATCGAGGATGCCTATCATCGGGTTTCTCAACACTCTCCCGAAAGTGTCGCGCCTAGATTCTGATACGTCCGAATGTAATCTGCGACCATCTCGCGAATGATTTTTCCGGCCGGCTCGATCTCCTCAATCTGAGCGACGCTCTGACCCGCGCTCCACAACTCGCGCCAGCGTTTTGAAGAGAGCTCGGGCTGCTTCTCGATCTGTTCGATACTGCTGGCCAGCCAGGTCGCCGGATAGCCCGAGATTTTGCTGCTTGTGATTATGTCGTCTGGACCTGCAGCGACAACAGCCTTGCGATAGTCGGGTGACGCCCCCGACTCGGGGGTCGCAATCAGGCGTGTCCCCACCATCACGGCGCAGGCACCCACCGCGAGGGCAGCGGCCATTTGGGCACCTGTGCTGATGCCCCCCGCCGCGATGACCGGGAGGCCGGTTTTCTCGCGCAAGTAGGGCACCAGGATGAGCGTCGGTACGCTGCCGCAGTGGCCGCCGGCCCCGGCCGCCACGGCGATCAAGCCATCGACGCCTCGGTCGCGAGCTTTCAAGCCCTGTTGCAGCGAAACGACATCCGCAAAGACGATCCCGCCGTTGGCGTGGACCTCATCAACAATCAGTTGGGGGTTGCCCAGTGAGGCGATAAAAAACGGTACGCCGGCATCCAGGCAGAGCGCCAACTGCTTCCGCCACTCGAAGCGGCCGTGGAGATGAATGTTGACGCCGATCGGTTTCTCCGTCGCCTCACGGATGACGTGCAGCGCACGCTGCACGTCCTCGAGAGTGCGGTAGTTGGGCAGCGGGAAGGCCCCCAAGGCACCGGCCTCGGACACAGCAACTACGAGATCCTCGTAGCTGACCAAAAACATCGGCGCGCCGATGATCGGGTAGTTGATACCCAGGAGTCGAGTAAACGGGGTTTGGATCGTTGTCACGGAGTCGCTCACGGCGTGAGAGTTGTTACTTCGATCGCCTCAATGGCGCGGCGGATACTGGCCGGAACCGGCGCCGGCTCGCCGGTCCGCGGATCAATGTTGACGTAGGTGAGCTGGGCGCGAAACACGAGCGCCCCGGTGTGGCTTTGGGAGATGGTAGCCTTCATGGTGAGACTGGTTCGGCCGATTTTGGCGACCCGAACGGAGACCTCGAGCAGGTCGTCAAGGCGGGCTGGGGCTATAAAATCGAGCTCGGCCTGAACGACGACCGGATTGTACGAATGGAGCGATACCATCTCGAGCGGCAGGACGCCCGCCTCGCGGAAGTATTCCGGAAACCCGGCGTCGCAGTATTCGAGATAGCGCGAGTTAAAGACGATCTGCTGCGGATCGACCTCGTTGTAGCGAACGCGAACCGGGAAGTGAAAGCGGTATTCGTTCAATGGAGACCCGTCCATCATTCGATGCCAGCCTGCTCTTCAACCATCTTCTTGCACTCGGCAAGGACCTTCCTGGCTTCGGCGTAGATCGTCATCCGTTGCGCCTGGAGCGAGCCCTCGCCATGCAGCGCGATCGTCTCACGATCGGCACCCGTGAGTCGCCGGATGAGGTCGAACATCCGCAGGCGTTGCTCCGTCGGCATGCCGGCGTGGGCCCCCAGATACTTGCTGATGTCTTCGTGCAGCTCGGGCAGTTGGTAGTCTTTGTAGGTCGGCGCGGTGACCAGCAATCCACCGGCCAGATCCTGGATGATCTTGACGATACTGTGATACTGGTCCGCAAAATGGTACTTGGCGATATTGGTCGTGACCGGGTTCGGGACGGGGATGCCACCGTACGTCACGTAGTCGAGACAGGCCGAATACGACATCGACCGCAGGGTCTGCAGGTAGATCAAGATGTCGGTGATTTTCTCCTGCACGTGGGGCGCCTTGGCCACGCCATTGTACTCGGCGATCGCCTGCGCCACGCCCAGGAGTTGCTCAGTCATCGGAATGCGATAGGCGCAGGCGGTGCGCCGATGCATCAGGGCAAAGTGGTAGACCATCGTGGCAGCAAACTTCCACTCGCCGCAGAGGAACACGCGCTCCCACGGCACGAACACATCGTTGAAAATGACGAGCGAATCGCTGTGGACCCGGATCGGGCGGCTGTTCGGGAACTCAAGCGGCGTGATGCGCGAGTGGAACGGGCGGCACACCTGTTTGAGGCCCGGCGTGTTGGTTGGGATCGCAAAGGCCACCGCGTAGCCCTTGTCGGCCTCCGTCATGGCCCGGCAGGGAATCACGAAGAGCTCGTTGCTGTAGGCCGCGCCGCTGATGTGAACCTTGGCGCCGCGAACGATGATGCCCTTGCTATTCTGATCGACCACGTGGACGTAGTAGTCGCTGTGGGCCTGACGAGGATCCGAGGGTCGCAGAAGCCGGTCACCCTTGACGTCAGTTACCGCCGAGACGACCGCCAGGTCGTTCTGTTTCAGATACGTGCGGTAGTTCTCGATGCGCTCGATGTACTCCTTGTTGCCCATCATGTTGGCGGTGATGCTGATGGCGTTCAAGGCGTCGGCCCCGATATCGTGAGCCAGCGGAATGAAGCCGTCTCCCAACCTGGTTGAAGCCACGATCAGGTCAAACTGTCTCAGTAGATCGTTCCCGTCTTTCGGCAAGTGGTAATAGCGACTGATCTCCTGGTCCAACCCCTCATCGTACACTACCGCGAGGTCTCGATACTGAGGGCTCTCTGACATCTCGTAGTCCAAGGCCATAGTATCAACGCAAACGGAAAGCTCCCGATGGGTGGTCACATCCTCAACTCGTTCGCCCTTGTAATACACAACCCGCCCATCTCGCAAGCTCTCTTTGTACTGTTCAACTGTCTTCAACCCCATCTTGGTCTCCTTTTGCCCTGGTCACACTCGGTGAAAGACGTTCTCTCAGGAAAGAAGCCCGCCTGTGCGCCCCAGCATGTTTCAGACGTTCCATCGCCCCGCACAGACCGGCCTCGCCGTGTCTTCCGTGATCTGCCCGGCGCCAGGAGGCCTCAGGCCGTTTCAGGAATGCCACGGTGGAACCAGGGGAAAATCTCTTCCTCGTACGTACTACCCACCATGCTGTCCACACACATCACAGCACTCAGGGAGGCGCCATCGACGCCGCCGCCCCACATCCGCGTCCCATACTGGTCGCCCACAAAATAGAGCCTATCCACCCAGGGCGACCTCACGTCCGGCCGCTCGAAGCCTACGGGGCGCCACAGCCCGTAGGCCTCAGGTGAGGGCGTCCAGATGCAGAACTCCATATCTTCCTGCCACGTCAGGAACGTCGCCTTGAACCAGGCATCACACCAGTCGGTCACTCGCTTGACCTTCTTCAGGTCGCGCATCTCTTTGTCAGTCAAGGCCACCGAGAACTCGAAGGTCCGTTTGCCCGCTGGCGCGCGGTCGGCGCAGGCACCCATCCCCCAGATGACGATATCGACGTCACCGATGTAGCCCTCGTTACGGATGACTCCCGGCATGTAGATGAAGCTGCGCTCGTCGAGCCTCTTCTCCGCCCAAATGTCGCGTTTGAGGCCGATGTAGGCGGAGAGCAAGCCCGCCCCCCAGAATTCAGTCTCGAGCACGTTCACCCAATCGGCGGGGAAAGGCTCGCGCGGCAGCACGCTGAAGATGTACTTCGGCGGAATATTGCAGATGACAGCATCAGCCAGAATGGTCTCGTGCTGATCATCCTCAGTGCGGATCACAACACCCTTCGCCTGGCCATCCTCGACGATCACGCGCTCGACCGTGGTGCTCCGGCGAACCTCGCCGCCGTGCGCCAACAAGACCCTCTCCAGCGCCTGAGGGATGGCGATGGTCCCCGGGTCGGCCACAGTGCCCACCGAGCCCGTGATCAGGTTCATCCCGATGTTCCTGGCGACCGCCATATACCCCAGGAAGTCACCGGCCGGCGTCATCATCGGTTCGGCCTGGGCCGTCTGGGAGGAGGCCAGCACCTTGATGTAGTCGTAGGCCTCAGGATGCAGATTCTTGGGCCGCAGCCAGTCGGCCAACGAGATGTTCATGGCCTCGGCCACCTCCTCCATCGTGACTGTGGCCATGTCGCGCAGCGCGTCGCGAGTCCTGGCGTACCCCTCGGCGGTCATCCAGGGATAAGCCTGGCGCGGGGCAACCTGGTACATCTTGTTGCCGCCTTCCCAATCGACAAAGCCAAAGCCTCTGTTGACGGGGATATCCACTGGCTCCCCAAGATAATCCAGAAGAAAACGCACCCGCCCCTTGTTGCCCCAGAACAGTCCATGCCCGCCCGCTTCGAAGGTATAGCCGTCGAGCAAGCCGCGTTCGAAGATCGTTTCGATATCCGGCTCAGAGCCGGAGAGATAGGTCCTGGCATGCCCGAGGGCCTTCTTGAGACCAGTCGCGTCCAGCTCGAGGCCGTCGACGACCACTTTGTTGCCTTTACCCGTGAAAGAAACGGCGCGCCCTCCAATGAACGGCGCGCGCTCGACGACCAGAACTCTCTTGCTGAAGTCTTTGGCCAGCAGCGCCGACGCGCCCAGACCACCGATCCCGGCGCCAATCACAACAACATCGTACGCTTTGGAACTCACCTTTTTTCCTCCTCACGACGAGCTGAGATTAGAGTGATCCACCGCCATCCATAACGATCACCTGGCCGGTGACGTAGTCGGCTGCGCTCGAGACGAGAAAGAGCGCCGTTCTGGCAACTTCCTCCGGCTCTGCGATCCGCTTGAGCGGGGTATGCTTCATTTCCTGAGCCATCAAGGCTTCGTTGGTCCAAAGTGCCTGGCTGAACCGAGTCTTCACCACCCCTGGAGCAATCGCGTTCACTCGGATGTTGTACTCGCCCAATTCCACTGCCAGCGACCGGGTCAACATGTTGATGCCGGCTTTGCTGACGCAGTAGGGAGCCAACCCCTTGTCCGGACTCACACCGCCCACAGAGGAGATATTGATGATGTTCCCGCCCCGCTGTTCGATCATCACGCGGGCCGCCATCTGGCTCATGAGAAAATACCCTTTGAGGTTGGTGTCCATGATGACGTCATAGACCCGCTCCTCCAGATCCACGATTGGCGCCATCACAGGGTTGGTGGCCGCGTTGTTGACCAGAATGTCGATCCGGCCAAACTCTGCCTTGACTATGTCAACCAGGCGCCGCAGATCATCCGGTTCCCGGTTGTGGGCGGCTACGGCGAGAGCCCGGCACCCCATCTTCCGGATTTGGTCTGCCACCCGCTCGAGATCGGGCAGTTTGCGGCTGCTGATCGCCACGTCCGCGCCGGCATCGGCGAAGGTCAAGGCGATGGCCTCACCGATCCCCCGGCTTCCCCCTGTGACCAGCGCGACTTTCCCCTCAAGTGAAAGATACGAGACATCCATCGATTGACCCTCTGTTGGTTGTGAACGATATGCCTTTGCGTGAAACGAGCGAGTCTGGCGACCCTGCGACGCCGATCGAATGACGGACTCACATCCACATTGAGGGTGAGCTCTCACCCCTGCGCGGCGATCGCGCGGAGAATGAATGCCACCCACTCGGTGTTCCCGTGTTCCATTGGCGTCTTCTGATAGGTGAATCCGCGAAAGAGCACCAGGATACACTGCGCTGTGGCGTCTACGTCCGTTTTCCGAAACACGCCCTTCTGAATGCCTTCTTTGAGGATACTGGCGATAATCCCTTTCATACCCTCTTCGACGACGTGAATCTCGTCTCCCAGAAAGGGAGTGTAAAGACCTGCATCATCGGCCAGGACTTGACCCAGAAAAGGGTTCTCGTCGAAGTACTTGCTCGACAGATCGAAGAAAATACAGAACTTCTCGACGGGATCCTCGACGGTTTTGATCTGGTTGAGGCAGAATCGCCGAAAGGACAGGGCCTCAACCATGACCAACTCGGCCAATATCTCCTCTTTGCTGCTGAAGACTTCGTAGATTGTTCGTTTCGAGATGCTGGCATTCTCGGCTATTTCATCCACAGTTGTTTTCTTGAATCCAAAGCGACCAAACAGTTCCTTTGCCGCCGCCAACACTCTCGTCTTCTTTTCCTGATCGAGATTCACCATCTCATCAGCCATGAGCCAGAAATAGCACCCTTTCTAGTACTGAGCACACTCGAACTCAACGGTCCTCCCGCGACTGTGCTCGAATCACAATATTTGCACAACCAGTTAACTCACGGACGAACCTTAGCGATTCTTGCTGCCTCTGAACTCGCTCTTACAAGCCCATCGTCTGCGCGACAATATTCTTCTGGATCTGCGTCGTACCGCCACCGATGCAAAGCACCAGGACATCGCGCAGATAGCGCTGCATATCGAATTCCAGCGTCGAGCCGTTCCGACCAAGAATATTGATTCCTTGTACGACGATCTTCTTCGCCGTCTCAGTCGCAAAATATTTAGACATCGACGTTTCTTTGACACATTCCAGGCCCTGCGTTTCCAACCAACCCGCGTGAAACGCCAAGCGCCGGGCCGCCTCCAACTCAGTCGCCATGTCGACCAGCGCATGCTGAATGGCCTGACAGCGTCCTCGCGCCGGTCCCAGCCGAAACCGTTCTTTTGTATACGCCACCGCATCGTCCAATGCCGCCCGGCCGATTCCGAGCGCACAGGCAGAGAGCGCAAGGCGTTCGCTATTCAGCAATTTCACCATCTGAAACCAGCCTTGATTCAGCCCTTCCTCACCGCCAAGAATATCCGTCGCCAATACCTTGACGTTGTCGTAATACACGCTGCAGGTATTTGAACCGTGATAACCCAACTTCTCCAACGGCCTGGCGCTGTACCCTTCGGATCGAGTATCAACCAGAAAGGCGGTGATGCCCTTGTGCTTCGAGGGACCAGTGCGGGCCATGGTGACGACGACATCGCTCACCCCCGCGCCCGTGATGAACATTTTGCTACCGGTAATCCAGTAGTATCCCTCGTGGTAAACGGCCTTGGTGCTGATGTTGGCCGCGTCTGACCCGGCGTTCGGTTCAGTCAAGGCAAAGCTAAACTTCAGCCTCCCTTTGGCAAGCATCGGGAGATACTTTTCTTTTTGTTCTCGATTCCCACTCGTGGAAATAATGTCGTTTCCATAGAGCATGATGTTGCCGGTAACCCACGCCAGAACGGGAAGCGCCCTCGAGAGTTCCTCGTAGATGGGCATGACGTCAAGAACGTTTCCACCCATCCCGCCATATTCCTGCGGGATGGTCACGCCCAAGAGACCGGTCTCGCCCAACTTTCTCAAAAGCTCGTGAGGATAGGCGTCTTGCGCGTCAAATTCCCGCGCGACTTGCCGCGAGACCTCCCGCTGGACGAAAGCGCGTACGATTCCCCTTATCTTATCTTGCTCTTGACTGGTCTGGGGGGCTACCGAGTTCGAGATCATGTTTCTTGTGCTGCCTCTCACACCAGTTTGTGCATGAGGAACTTCATATCGAAGGCCATCACCATCTGATCGTTCTGGTTGACAACGTCGTAGCGCATCATAGTAAAACCCTGGTCATTTTTCTTCGTCTCGCGTTTTTCTGTCACTTCGACTCTGACCTGGACTGTATCGCCGATTTTTACCGGGGCTGGTATCTTCATGTTATCCACCCCCAGCCAGGCAATGACCGAGTCCTTCGCGATGCCAGTTAATCCCACGAGACCCACGGCCATGGCGAAGGTCAACGGGCCATGAACGATCCTCTCCCCAAAGACTGTCCCGGCGGCAAATTCTTTATCCATGTGGAGCGGGTAAAAGTCCATTGTCAAGCCGGCCCAGGTAACAACATGGGCTTCCGTGACCGTGATTCCCATCGTCGAGAACCTGTCTCCAACATGAAAGTCATCCCAGAATTTTTCCGGCATCACCCGCGCTCCTTACGTACGACCAAAGAGGCCTGAATTTTGGTAGTGTGATCTCATCGTTCAACCTCTCGAAGGTGACTGCGACAGGCATATCGCAGTACACGTCGGCAGGGTCGCAAGCGACAATATTCGTCATCATCTGCACCCCTTCTTCCAGACGAACAATCGCAATCACAAAGGGGAGATCATCAGCAAAGGCCGAAGGCGGGTTGTTTCGTACAACCGAGAAGGTGTACACGCTGCCTCGGCCGGAGCACTCAATCCACTCGATCCGATCCGAAAAACAGAAAGGGCAACTCAGGCGAGGGTAGAAAATGTTTTGATGGCACGCCTGACAGCACTGGATCATCAGTTTTCCAGACTTGGCGGCGTCCCAATATGGCTCGGTCCAGGGATGGATCGGCGGAACTGGCTTCTTAGGAAGATTCATGATCCCATCCTCTACGGAATGACGTTTCCCAAAACCGTTACGTGCGCGTCGACGTACGTTCCACCGGTAGCGGTCTCGACGGCAAACCGGGCTCCGGCGACCTGGCGCGTGCCAGCTTTCTCCATCAGTTGTCGGGCCGCTTCCACCAGCAGCGCAACTCCTCCCCCAGCCCCAGTGTGCCCCTGCGAAAGCATGCCGCCGTTCGTCGTCATTGGCAGTCGGCCGCCCGGCCAGGTATTGCCCTCCAACACGAACGCGCCCGCCTCGCCCCGTTGGCACAGCCCAAGCTCTTCGAGCGCAATCAACTGGAAGACCGGGTAGGAATCATAGATCTCGGCCACATCAATGTCGGCTGCGGAGAGACCCGCGTCGCGAAAGGCATCGGCCGCCGCCGCCGCATAGCCAAAGCGCGTCAGGTCGGGGTCCTGGGAGAGGGCGAAGTGCGTGACGCGCGATCCGTCTCCCAACAGGAAAGCCGGGTGAGCGGTGAGATCTTTCGCCCGGTCCGCCGAAGTGACGATGAAGGCCGAACCGCCATCGGCCAACATGTTGGACTCCTTCGTGTGAAGCGGCGTCGATAACATCTTCGACGCCAGCACCTCATCGAGAGTGAGCGGCCTGCGAAACATCGCATTCTCGTTCAGTTCCGCCCACTTGCGGTTTGAGACACAGACCGACGCCATCTGCTCCTCAGTTGTGCCGGTCTCGTACATATACCGCTGGCTGATCAATCCGGCGACCGCCGAATAGTGCATGCCATAGGGTGCCTCCCACTCCCTGGAAATCCCGGCAGTTGAAAACAGATTGATGCCTTCCTGGTTCGACACCCCGGTTCCCAATTTATCGCCATGCAGGCACAACACGACGTTGGAGACACCAGAGATAATCAGGCTGGCGGCGATCTTCAGCATAGAAGAACTGCTCGCCCCGCCGGCGAAAACTTGAATATTATTCCTGACCTTTCCCCCCAGGCCCAACTCTTCAACAACCCGGCCACACACCAACTCCGTATTGAACTGCGCACTAAAAAGAGCCCCCGTCGGAATGACGGTGTCAATCTCATCCCTGCTGAGCCCGGCATCCTCGATTGCCCGGCGGGCCGAGTCGATCACCGAATAGATTGCGGCCCGCTCCGAGAATCTGCCGGTCGGAACCTCGCCAATCCCAACGATGGCTGCTTTTCCCTTCAGCGAACTCATGTCTCCGCCTTCTTGTTATGCAATCCCTGATCCAGGCATGGTTCTTCAAACAGGGGTCGCCAGGTGTGAAGCCTGATCCGTGACGGATCCCACACCCATCACGCATCACACATCATGGATCACATCGCTGCTTTCGGAACTTACGGGAGGATCAGTCACCAAGTGGCTTGTTTCAGAGCTCAGGCTCTGACTTTACGCGTAGACCGAATCTGGTGCCACGCTGAGCCCCAACAGCGCACCCACCCGACTCTTGAGAAACTCAGCCGTTTCAATCCCGTCCAACAAACCGAGCGAATCGCGGACGTATCGCTGAGCATCGTACTCCATCGTGTACCCATAGCCGCCCAAGATGTGCAAGCACTGCAATGCCGCTTTTCGGGCGATTTCGGTGGCAGAAAGCTGCGCGACTGCCGCTTCTACGGCAAATGGCAGCCCCTGATCGCAAAGCCAACACGCCTGGTAGAGCAGTAACCTCGAAGCGCGGATCGCGACTGCCATGTCAACAAACATGTGTTGAATGGCCTCAAACTGCGCGATTGGTTGGCCGAATTGAACCCGCTCCCTCGCGTACGCAGCCCCGTAGTCGTACGCTCCTTGAGCGATTCCCAAACCAAAGGCGGCTGCCTCAATTTGCTCGAGCGCAAGGACGAAAGCTGATTGCTCCCAACCGCGGTTCAGCTGCCCAACACCGCCAAGGAGATCATCCTCTGGAACAGCGACATTGTTCAAGAGAACTTCACACAGGCTGGCGCCTCGGTAGCCGACTTTTTCGATCTCCCTGATTTGAACACCCGGCGCCGCGGCATCGACAAGCAAGAAAGCGAGCCCCTGCTTGATGTCGACCGCTTGGTCGGTACGCGCCAACGTCAAAATGTAATTGGCCCGACTGGCTAAGCCGACAAACGATTTGGAGCCGTTGAGAACAAACGCTCCATCTTCGTACATCGCCGTCGTTTTGATATCACTTGATACATCTGTGACCGGCTCTATCAGAGCATACGTGAAGAGAAGAGCTCCCTGTGCAATCGCCGGCAGGAATCGCCTTTTCTGGTCATCATTTCCAAATTCGGCGATAATCCTCCCGCCACGTAACGTGACGCCCGAGAAGGCCGCGGCGAGCGGAGGGCACATCGCAGAGAGCTCCTCCACAACAACGATCGACCCAAGCAAATCCTTATCGCCGCCTCCGTATTCCTCCGAAGCATTGAGGGCACAAAGCCCAAGCTCCGCGATCGCACGAAGCAGTTTTCCGGGAAAGCGGCCTCGGTCATCTAGGTCGCGCGCGACCTCTCGCGGGCATTCCCTGGCCATAAACTTCCGAATCGTCTCTTGGATGAATCCCTGTTCATCGGTCAAGCCGAAATCCATTTCAGACCCTTCTGGACGGTATTCGAACAACCGTACACGTGGCCACGATCCCAGACGATACGTGATGCGTGTGTTGCGCGACCACACATCACGCATCACGAAAAGGCGAGCGGCCTACCATAACTGGTATCGAGGCTTACGTTAGTTCCTGCACCGTTTCCTGCAAGACTCTTTTCAGGACTTTACCGACCGGGTTGCGGGGGAGACTGTCCACAACCACAAGCCTTTCCGGCAGCTTATAGACGGCAACATCCTTCGCCTTCAGGAACTCTACAATCTCCCCAAGGGTAATACTCTGATCCTTCTTAAGTGCTACCACCGCACAGACTTTCTCACCCAGTCTTTCATCGGCGTAGCCGACTACAGCAACTTCCGCCACCTTCGGATGTTCGATGATCAGCGCCTCAATCTCTTGTGAAGATATGTTCATGCCACCCCGGATAATGATCTCTTTCAGCCGGCTGACGAATCGGTAGCGGTTGAGATTATCCCCATCCCCCGCAATCTCAAACAGATCGCCGGTATAGAAATAACCTTCATCGTCAAAGGCCCTCTGCGTGAGATCTGGGCGCTTATAGTATCCCGAGAATATCGCAGCACCCTTGATCGCCATTTCCCCCGGAATACCGGGCTCCGCGATGATCTCTTTGGACACTGGATCAACCAATTTCGTTGACATCATTCCGGCCATCCTCGACGCCCATTCGTACCCGGGAACGCCGAAGCGTGGGAAGTACTGGGCTCTCTCTGCGGGGTCTGGGATGTCCTTGGGTCCGCTGGTAAAAGAAGCTCCTTCATTGGACCCAAACATGTTAATGACATGGATGCCGTACTTCTCCTGATATTGCGTCACCATCCAGGGCGATAGTGGCGCTGCACCCGAGCCAATGTTCTTGATCGAACTGATGTCAGTGCTCGCTAAAATGGCGGGATTCTGGAGCAACATGTTGAGCAACGCCGGAGGCACTACCGTATAGTTGATCTTTTCAGCCTGAATCTGACCGAGGAAGACCGGCAAACTGAGAGGGTGGTGTAACGCCAACTTACCCCCAGTGAGGAGCCACGGCACCAACATCCCCCCGATGGCGGCCATGTTGATCAAGGGGAAGGGGTTAAGCAGGTTGGTTCCGGGATCCAACTCACAGCCGTCAACGGACGCGTAAGCAATCGCAATCCAATGGTTGTGGCTGCGGGCAACACCTTTCGGTTCGGCTTCGGTGCCTGAGGTCCAGCAAACTGTAAACACCTCATTCGCTGAGGTCGGGTGCTCTGTGAGATACGCCTGGAGTGTTTCTTCATCACACGGGGAGGTAAGTAACTCCTGCAGAGATAGGACTCCCTCAGGAAGGTCCTGACCGATGGCAAGAATAGTCATGAGGCTCGGGAATTCTGGCTGCATGGCCCGAACCATTTTGACGAAGTTGAAGCCGCCGAAGTTCGTGGTCGTGACAAAGGCCGTGGGTTCGGTGATCTTCATCACCTGTTGCAGTTCATGAGTGCGGTACTGAACAGGCAACGGGCTGACGATGGCTCCGATGCGGGCGGCGGCCAGATAGACGCAAACAAGCTCGACGATGTTGGGCAATTGCACCATCACGACATCGTCTTTTTTGATCCCGGCATCAAGCAACCGGCCAGCCAACCGGTTCATTGCCTGCCGTAGCTCATCATACGTCAGGCGTATGGGCACTCCTCCGACCAGCTCTGCCCGATTCGGAGGGTCAACCACTGCAACTGCATCAGATGTACTTTGCACATTTCGCAGAAGTAGATCGACAACTGTGTCAGATCCCCACCAGCCTCTTTCCGTATACTCCCGAATTTGCTCATCCGAAACGAGAAGCATCGTGGCACCTCCTTGTGTGTTGGCTGACGAGTGAGGCCAACAGAGCCTCTTGAAGCACACGTTTCCCCAATCGCCCGCTCTAACGCCGCTCCCCTTACACCCTGCGTTCGTACCCCTCCCAGAACTGCGCTCGCATCTTCTTCTTGTCCAACTTACCGAGATTCGTCAATGGGATGGCATCCCAGAATTCCACCGACTTCGGTGCTATCAAGCTTCCTTTCCGCTCCTTGACAAACTCAATCAGCTCGTGATCCGTAGTAGTCTGGCCTTCATGGAGCACAACAATCGCTTTGACGGCTTCACCCCACTTTTCGTGGGGAACGCCAATCACGGCCGCCTGCTTCACAGCTGGGTGTTCAAACAGGACGTCCTCGACCTCACGTGGATAGATATTGAAACCACCACTCACGATCATATCCTTCGATCTATCCACAATGTACAGGAACCCCGCTTCATCCTGTCTCGCCAGGTCCCCGGTGTACAACCAGCCATCGCGAAAGGCACTTGCGGTGGCTCCAGGGTTCTTGAAATAGCCATCCATCACGTTGATCGAACGCGTGACGATTTCGCCAACTTCTCCCACTGGAACATCGTTGCCATCAGTGTTAACCAGTCTGAGCTGAGTGGTAACAGTCGGCCGGCCACAAGAACTGAGAATCCGCTTCTCCCGGTCAGGATCAGCAACAACGTGCTCTTCCCTCGGCAGAACACTGATCACCATGGGGGCTTCGGTCTGGCCGTAGAGCTGCGTCAGAATCGGCCCAAACACGCTGAGTGCTTGTTTAAGCCGATCAGGAGCAATTGGGGCCGCACCGTAAATGATGTTGCGGAGGCTGCTCGTGTCGTACTTGTCCAGGTCAGGATAGTCCAGAAGGACGTAGATCATCGTGGGAACGACGAACGTCGCCGTCACCTTTTCTGTCTCAGTCTGTTGGAGGAAGACCTGGGGATCGAAGCGATCAAGGATCACGCAGGTTCCCTTCCGGAGGAGAACCGGCAGCAGAAGAACGCCACCAGCGTGGGTGAGTGGGGTCATATAGGCGAAGACCTCGCCAGCCCCGAGACCCAGTTCGAGCATCTCGAGCAAGACAGAGTTCACCCAGGCCCGGTGGGACAGCATCACGCCCTTGGGGCGACCTGTTGTCCCGCCTGTGTAGTAGACACCGCAGAGGTCATCCTGGTTGGTCTCTACTCGCGGAGGCTGGGGAGGGTGGCTAGCGATGAGGGTCTGCAAGTGAACGTGCCCCGCCATGACCCGACTCGAATCGTCACTCACGCAGATGAAGTTCTTGACCGTCTCCAAGGCGGGCATCATCTCGATGACGCGGGAAGCCATCTTCTCATGATAGATGAGGGCCACACACTCCGAGTGGTTCATCATGTAGATGTGATCGCCCGATTGGAGCAGTACGGCCAGCGGCACTCTGGCCACACCTAACTTCGCTAACGCATATTCAGCAAAGATGTACTCGGGGCAGTTCGCCATCAACAAGGCTACCCGATCGCCTTTCCGCAACCCCATTTCATCGAACGCCTTCGCCAGGCGGTAGGCTTTCTCGCCCATCTCTTCATAGGAGATGCTTCTCCCTTGATATCGAATGGCGACACTATCTCCGTAATACGTGACACAGCGATCGTATAGGTTGCCGACGGTTGTACTGTGCATGGCCCCACCTACTCTGGCCCTTCACGGCTGGATACCCAGATCCAGGAAAATCCGGATGAATCACACCGGTATGCTGTTGAAAAGGAAGCGCCATCGACCGTGGAGAGACGATCGGGGAGCGGGTAATCTTGCTGATCCTCGAGGGTGATCTGGTGGCCAGCCGGCCGTCGTGGCAGCCACCTCCGACCTCCACAGCGATGGCCGGGCGGAAATTTCTAGAATCCAAAGGTGTGGCGATCCCGGGAGTACGGAGCACGTATACACCGTTGCTGATGGAAACTAAAAAACCCTTTTGGTCTTATAGTACCAACATTCGTAGCGACTGTCAAGGACCCTCAGCGGTCAGATCGTTGAAACGGTGAGAAAAACGAGAAGTTCAGCGAGAGCGGCACGAAGTGCGGGGATCAAGGGCACCGGGTACCCTGGTCTTCTCGCCCTGAGGTGTCGGCCCGGCCTTGCCGGTACAGCCTCACGAGACTGCCTGGACCTGGCTCTTCAGTGATAGGTGGGGTTACAGTGATACCAGGAATTGCTAGTGGGCACGGCTTTGCGGCCGAAAAAGGACGAGACTCGCGGTGTGTCCATGCAAGAAATTCTTGCCCCCGATGGGACCGATTTCACCAGCACAGAAGAAACCCGCGAGACTCACATCGCCAAGTACTTGGCGAATCAGAGAGACGTCACCATCCGGATGGTCATAGAGCCGCGTCCCGCGGCCGTTACATGAAAAGAGGAATGCGCCCCGGGGCGGTTCGAAGAATAACTGCGGTGTGAGCATCATTTCCAGATCTTCTTCCGCAGCCACCGCATCACGCAGATGGAACTGCACCGCCTCACCGTCCTGAATGGTATCGCCAACCGCAATGGCGCCGCTCTCCGGATCAACCCCCATCACGCTGCGAATCAAGAAGTCGCCGCGGCCCAATGTCTCTTGATGCGGATCGATCGCCCGGCCAATCAAGAGGCCGTTCTTCAACAGCGCTCGATCTTCTTCTCCAAGCTGGGCAACGACTTCTTGAATCCGCACGAGGGGAGGCGTGCCGTCAAGACTCAAAATCACATTTTCCCGCGCGGCGGAGACGGTGAAGGTGCGACCAATGGGACGGCACCCCTGTGACACAACCACGTCAACCTCCACGTCGCCCGCAAACGCGACCCCCACAGCCCCTGCCGAGAGAATGTGGTCGTTTAGAAGGAGTGCATTGCCGCCGGGCTGCGGCCACCCACTCGCCATTCCCCCAATAACCGGAACGCTGGCGTAGAAGCTATTAAAGGCGCCCAGCACCTCCTCCACCGGTACCGAATAGGGATCGGCAAGCATGACGAACAACCGAGTCGCAGCCGGGGCCACAACGGCCTGGCGGAACGCCGCCGGAGAATCGAGTGTCTGGGTCCAGTCTGTCACGGGGAGTACAAATGGCACAAGATCGACATCTGGCAGATGCCCGGCGACGAGGGCGATGGCAGGTCCCCGCTCGATCTCCTGCTCCGGCCCAATCACGCCCTCAGCCGTACAGCCGAGGAGCGTCCGCGGGCTGAGAGCCTCACGGAGACCGCTCGCGACAGAGGTTGCCACGCGCCCGAAGTGGGGCGAGAGGAACGCGAGCGCGAGATCAAGCGTTTGCCCGCTCATTTGAGTTCGGATTTGGGCGGCAAGGTCGCCGGTTGCCGTCTCGATACTGTCCTCGATGGTTATTGCGGAAGCGAAGTGCATTTGATCTGCCACTGCTTGACCGCCTTTCTCTGTCGAACGCCAGGTTCAACCTGACGCGCATACTCAAATTCTACAACTTCTATCCGATTTGTCTACAAGGTTCTCAGCCAGGCTCGTTCGATACTCGTTGCGCATCAACCGTCGGGTGCGCTCCAACTAGCTTCTCACAGACGGTCAATCTCATCCAACAAGGTTTGCGCCGCGCTCCGCCGCCCAGTGACTTGCGCGAACGCGGGACCACGCGGTCCCAGGCGAAGCACGGTCCCTCCATAGATAGCCACAGCGATCCCAGTCCAGAGGATTCCCCACACGAACGCCGGTATTCCTGTGAGCTCGGCGAGCATCGCCGCATCGTTGAGCGTGCGAGGGCCAAAGATCCAGGCCACAGGACCACCCGCCAGAATGCCGGTCCCGATGTCTACCACCGCATAGAGACAGCTGACGCTTCCTACGATGTAGAGCACCCAGTGGTGCCAGCTCGTCGGGGCCCGCAGCGCCAGCAGGATCACCGTCAGGGCGGCGAGGGCCACGTAGCCGAAGGTGAAAAGGTCGTGGGCGTAGAGCAGAGCGATGAGACCGAGCGCCGCACCCATCGCCGTGAGCAAGCCCCGGCGCACGCCTGGCCCCGCGGCGGAGAGCCTGAGCAGGGCGGCCCCCCAGAGCGAGCTGCCCAGGTAACCGGCACTCAAGATCAGGAAGCGGTTGCCCCCGCGCGTGAAGGCGACACCCCCTTCGGACGCGAAGAGACGGAGCCGCTCGATTGAGCCGCCCGTCAGAATCGCGGCCAACCCGTGGCTGATTTCGTGGAACAGCACGACAAAGAGCTTGAGTGGAGCGAGCAGCGCGCTCTCCCAGAGAAGAAAGACCACGACCAACGTGGCCGCCGTGACGACAAGGGGACGAGGCTCTACGCGGCGAACCATCCGAGTCTCCTGTAGCGTTCGAACGCTTGGGCCCTTAAAGCCCGGGGGGCGGATCTCTGGCCCTGGATCGCGCCAGAACTGACTCGCAACCCACACAGCCCTCGCCACCAAGTGGCGCTGGGCGCGCCGTCCGAATTGCACCTGACCGATAGGGCTGACTCGGATTCTACCACCACCCTCACTGAACGTCTCATCGAACTCGGCACCCTCCCAGATTCCTGGATGCCCAACATGACACCCAGCCGTATGACAATTGCGAGCCAATTGTCATCGAGCGACGAGATTTTACCCCCAACTCTCTGATATAATGCAGGGGAGGCGGCCACAGAGAACAATTGGGCCCTGCCGTTCCATGTCCGGCCATCGGTTCGAGTCGCGCCGGTGTCAGTCCGCAACCGAGAGGACCGGCACGGTTCTCCACTCAGGCAAGTTCTCGAGACCGCAGCCTCCCGGCGCAATGACCGCCCTGGCAAAATCCGCGGTCGACCCCGCCTCACTGCAGAGGGGCTGCCAACGGAAATCCAGATCCGGCACGTAGATCTCGACGGTTAGGAGCGCCGATGCTGTCCGTCTCCTCTCCCTACACCATCAATCAGCGAGTTGCTGTTACCGCTGACAAACTGCTCCCCTACGGTGTCTTCGTCCACCTCGACGACGGCACCCGCGCCTACATTCGGCGCCGCGAGCTCTCCTGGGCCGGCGACGCAGACCCACGCACGCTGGTCCACGCCGGCCAGCGCCTCGAGGCCACCGTTCTCGATCTCGCCAGCCCCGGGCGGATCATGGAACTGAGCCTCAAAGCCACACTGGCCGACCCCTGGGAGCGCATTCGGGACGAGTTCCACGTTGGCGATGTTGTGGCCGGGACCGTCAGAAATCTCGTGCCATACGGGGCCTTTGTCGAACTGCTCCCTGGGGCCCAGGGCCTCGTCCCGCTCGATGAGTTGGGCCGCGAGCCTGTCGAGCGACCGGAACACCTGGTCTGGCTCGACGATGATGTTGAGGCGGTCGTTACCCACATCGACCTCAGACACCGGAAAATCACCCTCAGCATCCGCCAGCGCCTGAAACAGCAGGCCCGTGTCAGCGCAGTGATGAACACGCTTGCCCGCCCGAGCGATGAGACCGCGCCCCCCCAACGAACTGGGGCTCTCTCGACAGGGGGATGGGAATTGACTGACCCCGGTGGTCACGGCCGAGAAGCAGCGACAGCCGACCGTGAGGGGATCGCCCGCGTCGGTCGTGTCCTCATCGTCGATGACCACCGCGAGATCTCTGATCCCCTCGTCGCCTGGCTCCGACACCATGGCTACGTCGCCGACGCCGCGAACCAACCCGCCGACGCCCTCGGGCTCAGCAAAACCCACCAGTACGGTCTTGTCCTGATGGACCTCGACCTCTCGGACACGGACGGGCTGACCCTGATCCGCCAGATTATGAAAGCATCGGATACACTGCGCATCGCCGTGATGAGCAGCGCCGGCTGGCTGGAAGAGCGCGCCCACGAGATCGAGGCGCTGGAGGTCGTTGAGGTCTTCGTGAAACCCCTCGACCTGCGAGAGATCGACCTGCTCCTCCTGAAGATTCGCTGCGGCGGTCCTCTACCGCGCTGGCGCGTGGCACCGTCAGCCCCGCGAACAGTCGAGGAACACGAACTCTTCGACCTGCTCGCTCCCGGCGCGGGTCGAGGCGCTTCCCTGGCGGAGCGTCTGGAGGCCGGCCTGGCACAACTGCTCGAGAGAACTCAGGCCGAGATCGCCATCATCTTCCAACAGGACCGCACGTCCCAGGCCATTTCCATCCTGGCCACCTCTGACACAGCCACCCTCGCCCCGGAGGCGCTCTATTCCCTCCGCAGAAGTCCCGTCCGCGACGTCATCCGCGAAGGTGATCCGGTCGTCGAAAGTCATATCTCGAGGACCGCCGAAGGACGCTTTCGCAAGCTGCTCGACCTCCTTCCCTTCGAGTCCTGCATCGGGGTTCCCGTCGAAGTGGAGGGAGAAGTCCATCACGCCCTCTTCCTCTTTCACTCCAAGCCGCACGCCTTCCACCGCGACCAGCTACGTGACGCGCTCATAAGCGCCGTGCTCTTCGCCGCCCTCCTCAACCGCGAGGCCCTCAGCCGGCGCATGCAGGAATCGAACCGACTGCTCCTCACCGGCCAACTCGCCGCCGGTTTTGGCCACGAGATGTACAACAAAATGTCTGGCCTCGAGATTCAGCTTCGCAACCTGCAGGCGGATTACGACCGCCTGGAACGGGAGCGCTACGTCCTCACCGGGCCGGTGGAATTCAAGGAAGCCGGACACAAAATCGACCGCCTGGTCGAGGCGGCGCGCGACCTCCACGCCACAGCGGAGCTGTTCCAGCGTCTGATGCGGAGCGATGCGCCGCACGCCTCCGATGTCAACCTCGTCGTGCAGCGGGCGGCCACGCTTCTCCGTCCCATGGCGCGGCGCTGTCGGATCCAGATCCTGTTCGAGCCCGATCCCGCCCTGCCCCTGGCCCGCGGCAACGCGATCCACCTGCAGCAAGTCTTCCTGAACATCATGCTCAACGCGATCCAACACACTGCCGTCAAATCCCGGGATAGTGGGACGCTGGAGATCACTGTCGCCTGCAACCCGCACGATCCGACCGTGCCGCTCAAGGTCCGCTTCACCGATACCGGCCCAGGTATTCACAAGCAACTGTTGGAGAAAATCTTTGCCCTCGGCTTCTCAACCCGATCCGACGGCACCGGTCTCGGGCTCTACGTCGCCCGTAGCCTGGTGGCGTCCCTCCAGGGCCGAATCACCGTCGAGCACAGCACCATCTCCGTCGGAACCGTGTTTCTGGTTGAACTGCCGGCAGCCTCGCCGCAGGAGGAAGCTGGATGACGAATCGCCCGCTCCGCCTCTTGCTCGTTGATGATGAGAGCAGTCTGCGCGACCCTCTGGCCCGTTACTTGCGTCAGGCGCATGGTTACCACGTCGATACCGCGGCCTCGGTGGCCGAGGCCATCACCCGGGTAGACACGGCCAGGGGATGCTTCGACGTGGCGCTGATTGACGAGATGCTCGTGTCCGAGCCCGGCGGGGACCCGGAGCCGACCGGCATCTCGCTGATGGAGGCCATCCGTGCCCGGGCCCCGCATGTCGAGTTCATCCTCTTCACGGGATGGGGCATGGAGTCTGGTCTCGATGCGCTGCGCGCGGGCGCCTACCGCTACCTCAGCAAGCCCTTCGACCGCGTGGAGCTCGCCATCCTCGTCGAGCACGCCGCCGAGCATGGCCGGCTGAAGAGCGCTACCCACGAAAAGCAGATCCTGGAACAGTTGATGCAGACAAGTGCGGCCCTCCTCGGCGGTCGCAGCCTCCCCGAGGTTCTCGACACCATCCTCCACGGTGTCCGGGCCACCGGCTTCGACCGCGTCCGCCTTTACCTCCTCTCCGAAGATCGCCTATTCCTCGAGGGGCGGGCTCAGGTCGGGATGCCGGAGGACTTTATCACCCTGCGCTTGCCCGTAGCAGGTGACATCTACATGCAAATGCTGCTGCGTGACCCGTGCCCCCGCGTCTTCAATCGCCACGACGGCCAACCGTTGCCCCACGAGCAACAACTCGCCAAAGAGATGGTCGATCAGTGGGCTTGCGTCCCTCTCCTACTGCGCGGTGCCGTTATCGGCAAACTGTCGGTTGACAACAAGGAGAGCCAGCGGCCCATCATCGAGTCCGACCTGCACCTAGTCGGCCTCTTTGCGTCTCAGGCCGCCGCCGCCATCGAGGCGGCCCGCCTCCGGGCTCGCGAGCAGGCAGCGATCCAGAAAGCCGAGCATCGTGCTTGCACGCTTCGCGCGATTCAGGAGCTCTCTACTGCCCTCAGCTCCCTGCACGACCTCAAGCAGATTCTGGAGATGACCTGCCAGGCCGTCGTCGACCTCTTCGGCGTCGATCACAGCGGTCTCGTCTTCTTCGAGCCAGACAGTGAGTTCGGCCAGGTAGTGGCCGAGTATCCCCACCTCAAGACGCACGGCCAGCGGATCCCGCTGCGGGGTGCACCGGTCGAGGAGCAGCTGCTCGCCTCGCGGGAGCCACTCGTCATCGCGGATGTTACCCAGGCCTCGGCGATGCTCGGGCCGGTTCACGAAATCCTTGACCGTTCCGGCATTCGCTCCATCCTGATCGTCCCGATCGTCTTTCAGAACCGGCTCCTGGGCTCTTTCAGTCTCGATGCTATCCGCGACTCACGCAGCTTCACCGACGACGAGATTGACCTCTGCAAGACCCTTGCGGCCCAGGTCGCCGCCGCCGTCGAGAACGCCCAACTTCTCGCCGCGACCAGAGAGCACGCCGAACAGCTTGAGACTGTACGCCGGACGACCCTCGCCATCACTTCTCATCTCGACCGCGACAGCCTCCTGGACACCATCATCCAGCAGGCTGTCGCTCTCCTCGGCGCCAGGAGCGGTGGCCTTTATGCCTACAACGCAGAGCGGGGCGAGCTGACCGTTATCGCCGGCTGCGGGCGGACGGAAGGAGTGCTCGGTCGCCGGCTTCACCTTGGCGAGGGGATGGCCGGGCAGCTCGTCCAGACTGGCGAGCCTGCTCTCATCGTGGACGATTATGAGCACTGGCCCGGCCGCCCCTCGCCCTTCACCGACGACCACCCCTTCGGCGCCGTCGTCGAAGTCCCGCTGGTCTGGCAAAACCGGACAATTGGTGTTCTCTACGTAGACGATGAAGTGGGCCGCAGGTTCACCCCGCAGGATGCCGACGTGCTGCGCCTCTTTGCCGATCAGGCCGCCATTGCACTCGTCAATGCCGATCTGGTCGCGCGTAACACCGACAAGCTCCGCCGGCTCGAGAAGCTCTCCCGGGCCAGCAACGAGATCATGGGCCAGTTGGACCACCTCGCGCTCGACGACCGGCTGAACCTCATCGCGCGCCGCGCGGCTGAGATCTTGGAGGCCGAGACCTGCACCATCCTCCTTGTCCGGCACCCTGGATTCCTTAGCCTCGAAGCCAGCTACGGTCACCGGGAAGGCACCTTCAAACAAGGAACCGAGTTAGCCATCTCCGGCGAGCCGCGCCAGGGCCTCACCGGCTACATCGCGCATCACGGGCGCCTCTTCAACGCCCACGGCCCGACGCTAACCGGCCACCCCGCCGTCAAAGGTGGAACATCGTACACCCCCTCCGTCACCTGCCACTCCCTCCTGGCGGTCCCGCTCAAGATCCAGAGTGCCGAGGGCGAGCAACTGATCGGTCTGTTGCGGGCCGATAATAAGAAGGACCCGCATGGGCGCTCCGGCCCGACGGTTCCTTTCACCCAGGAAGATGAGTACATTCTTCAGCTCCTGGCGGGCGCCGCGGTGGTTGCTCTTCAGGCGGCCGAGTGGGTCGCCCAACTCAGCACAGAGAAAGAGTTCTCCTCACGACTGGTGGATAGCTCCCCGACCGGTGTGATCGCCATCACCCTCCAGGGTCTCGTCACCAGCTTCAGCCGCAGGGCCGCTGAGGTCTTGGGATACCAGCGCGAGGAAGTCATCGGCCACCACGTCAGTCGGCTCTACGGTGATGAGGACGAGCCCCGCCGCATCGGCAAACTACTGGACGAGGCGCCCGACGGGAGACTCTTGAACTGCGAGACCTTCGTCCACAACAAGGCCGGCACACAGATTCCTATCCGCCTCTCGGCGACCTGGCTGTACGACGCTCAAGGCGCCAGGATCGGGAGCGTCGGCTACTTTGAGGATCTCCGCTCGATTCGACAGTTCGAGCAACGCCTCAGCCTGCTCTTGAAGGCCAGCAACCTGGTCGCCCAGGCCAGCAACCCGCACGATGGCCTCCAAAGCCTGGCCGAGATGCTCGTCACCTACGTCCCCGCCTCCTTCTGCCACATCCTCCTCCTGAATGATAGCCGAAAATCCCTGATCACCGCCGCAGCCTGCCAGATTCAGCGACAGGGCGCCGAGGCGACCTGGTTGCCGAAACTCGGAGAGCATATCCCTCTCTCTGATTGGCCCGGCCTGCCCGACCTGCTCGACCGCCCGACCCCGGTCCTGGTTCG
>DOUV01000805.1 GCA_003520455.1 Chloroflexota bacterium
GGCCGAAGTGGTCGGCACCCCGGCGCGGGGCGCCACCGTAGGCGCTAAGGTCGCGGAGCGGCAGCCGGCCAGGGCACTGGCCAATACGAAGAACGCCAGGAAGCGGCGCAACGATATTCCTCCCTCACCAAGATGCGGCCGCACAATAGCACTGCCGGGCCCTCGGCCCAAATCCGGTGAGGCTATTGGGGGCGGGCGCGACGCATTGACAGCCGGAAATGGTAACGCTATGATCGCGGCTCGAAAGGAGAGTGCCACGTGGATATTGTGTTGAGCTTACACTCGCTCAATCGGTGGCTAATCATTGCTCTGGCAGTGATCGTCACACTGCTCAGTGCGTGGGGCTATTTCGCAAAGCGTCTTTACACTCCTCTAGAAGATCGCTTAGGGCTGATCTATGTAGCGCTGCTGGATATCCAGATTCTCCTCGGTGTTCTGCTTTTTTTGCTTGGTCATATCTCTCAATCGAGCGTGCTCCATGCGCTTGTGATGCTCACCGCGATTGTGGTCGCTCACATCGGGCGTGCCCGCGCTCGCCGGGCCAATCTGCCAGCCGCTAAGCACGTGATGCAGGGGCTTGGAAGCTTTCTGAGTCTTGCTATCATCGGCGGCGGTTTGCCGTTCGTCACCTGACCGTGCTGGGACCGGTCGGCCGTATCACTCGCGACGCCCGCTTCCAGAAGGTTTGAGCATTTGCCTGGGTACGGATGGCACCGCCACCCGTACCCAGGCAAATAGACAACTTTCATTCAAGCGGGCGTTGTTGTTTTCTAATCCGCGGATGGCTCGTCAGGCGGAACCTGTGAAGGGGCTGGCGCTGACGGCTCACTCGGGGCTTTCAGGACGGAGATCCAGGATGGTATCGTCGTGAGCGTAGTCGCGGGTTTTGTAACGGGTAATCTGGCTCAGACGCTTGACGATCTCGCTGATCTTGCGCGCGTTCCGTTCGAGGATTGCCAGCATAGGGTAGTTGGGGTCGCTCTGATCGGAGCGTTGGAGCAGGATCGAGGTGTAGCCGATGATGACGGTCAAGGGCTGGTTGAGTTCGTGAGCCGCGGCGCCTGCCATCTGGATGGCCACCTTCTGACGCTCGGCCTCGATCAGTCGTTCCTGGGCCGACTGGAGCTCTTGATAGGCTTGCTGCAAGTCGTGGTATAGCGAGGCATTGGCGATGGCAATACCCGCCTGCCTGGTGAGGCGTTCGAAGAACCGCAGATCGTCGTCGCCCAGGCGGCGCGGCGAACGACTGGCAATGCCCAGCGTGCCGCGCACGCTGCCCTTGGCGACCAACGGGGCCGCAGCCAGGCTCTGGATCCCCAGGGCGGCAAGGCCCGAGAGCCTTTCGTCGTCCCCGCTGGCGGCGGACACCAGGATGGGCCGGCCTTCCGCCAGGACGACCGTGCTTAGCTGCTCGATGGCCTGCACCGCGACTAACGCGGCTTTACCCAAGCTATCGAGGCCGCGGGCGGCGACCAGGCGCAGGGTGTTGGAGGCCTCGCCACCCAGGTAGATCGCCCCGATATCGACGTGAACCGCATTCAAGACGTACTCGAGAGTCTCGGCAGCCACGGCGTTCACGTCGACGGTTGCTGCCGGCGGTTCGACCATTGCGGTGAGGGCTGCTTCGAGAAACTGCTTCTCGATCATCTGGCGAGCGAGCTGCTCGCGCACGCGAGCCAGTTCGGTCCGGAGCGCCTCGGTTTCAACGTGGAGTGGGCCGGCTGGTGAGGAAGCGTCCATCCGTCCTCCTCAGGAAGATGGTGCTTGGATCTGGCAGGCTTGCCGAACGACGCAAGATACAGAGATGAATGAGGAATCAAAACGGCCTGCAGTAACGACGACGAACAGTTGGGGCGGCCTGCCTCTAACAGCCTCTCAGAGCAAGCCGAAGATCTTTTCCGGCTCGATCCGAGGGTCACGATCTGGTTCTCAGAGAGGACTCTCTACGGAAGCTGAAGCCAATTCAGAATGTGGCAGGCCGCTGGCTGCTGGGAGAACCGCTCGCTGTGGCGGACGGCCACGATCGCGCTGAGCGGCTGGTCACCGGCGACGACGCCAACCTGATAGGTGGTCACTACGGAGTTAATTGGGAGGTCATAGCGACCAGGTGGATCAACTTTCGAGACGCCGGTATAGACATTGCCCCACTCATCCACAGCACGGACCGTGACCCCCGGCACCGGCGCGCCTTCGCTGTTGCGAACCAACCCGCGGATTGAATGGCCGGTGCAGGTCGCGCTGAAGTTCTCACCCACGTTACCATCGAGCGCATAGGGATACGGGCTCTGGGTCGCTGTGGGGGAGGCATTCGGCTCAGCGCCTCCTCCACCCACCCCGGCCCCACTGCCGACGCGAGGGACAGGGGTGGCGAGGACTCGCTGCTGACAGCGCTGGTCGGCAATCGGGAGGCGCTCAGCTGCTTGAGTGTTGAGCCCTAAGGCCAGAGCCGCCCGGTACTGCTGGCCGGCCTCGCACCAGATCCCGCGTTCCCAGAAAGCGTCGCCGTAGCGGAGGTGGGCGTTCGCCAGGCGTTCGGCGACGTCGAAATACTTGGGGTCAATCAAGTAGGCGCGGCGGAACTCGATGGCGGCGCGTTCCCAGTCCTGCTGGTCCGCGGCCTCAAGACCAGCCCGATAGGACGAGGCGAGTTGGCGCTGCTGCAGCGCGGACTCGGCATCGGGCTGGATCGCTAAGGCCTGGTCGAAATGACGAATGGCGGTGGTGAAGTCCTTCGCATCGCGCGCGGCCGTCGCCGCGCGCATGTGGGTGTCGAAGAGTAGCGGCTCGAGTTCGTCGCGCCGGAACGTTCGGTTCAGGCTGCGAACCTGCTCGAGTGTGACTGCGGCGGCCTCCCAGCGACCAGCCGCGAGGTCTTGTTGGGCTTGTTGCCAGAGCTGTTCAGCCTGCTGGGGTTTTGGCGTGGCTGTTGGGATCTGAATCGCGGAAACTGGAGTTCCAGCTTGGGCCGCTTCGGCGGCGGCCAACTCCTGGCGGGCAGCTTCAAAATCCGGTTCCAAATGTACGGCCTCGCGGAAAGAGGCGGCGGCAAGCTCGTAGTTGCCCTCTCGCATCAGTTGGCGGCCCTGCTCGAAATAGGTGATCGCCTGCTGGCGCTCGGCGTTGTCGCGGTCGCGCAGGCCCTGGTAGACTCCCACAATCCCAAAGACGACCAGCGCCAGTGCCAGAACGATGGCACTCAGCACAAAGAGACCCAGCCAGAAGCGCACGCTGCGCCTTTGTACCTGTGGTGGTGTCACCAGAGGTACGGGGCTTCGGTGCCCTTCGTCGAGGAGCTGTGGCAAGAGTGGATCGTCGTCTTCGGAAAGCGCCTGCTCGAGCGGAGCCCCGTCGCGATGGGCACCGCACCAGGGGCAGCGTACCCTGTCGTGGCGGACCCAGGCGCCGCAGTTGTCGCACACGCGAAGCGCCTCCTCCGTCGAGGATCTGTCGGTAAGGGTCAAGCGGGCACCTCGTTTATGCCGGGGAAGTCGAATGACGAGCCATTATAGCGGGGGCCAGCCTGGTTGTCGAACCCGTCTCACCATGGTGATGGCCAGACTGCCCCTATCATTTATGAGTGGGGTCGAAGTCTGCCTGAGGGTATGGTTGTTCGCCGCTGTCGCGGCGCTGGCGGTAAGCGCGATCGCGATGAGGTTCACACGGCAGCGGCTAAGTCGGGCGGAATCGCCGCCAGAGCAGTACACTCAGAATCGCCGCTGCCAGCGTACTCCCCAGAATCACGAGCAGGAGAGTAGTGTTTCGGCTGAGACCTGTCCGGGCCGGGAAAATGGAGGAGCGCCTTACGGCTGGTTCAGGACTGGCCGTTGGGGTTGTGGTTACACTGGGCGAGGGCGTCGCGCTCGCGGTGGACGAGGCTGTCAGGCTGGGGGAGGGTGTCGCGCTCGGCGCGGGCGAGGGTGTGGCAGTCGCCGTGGGAGACGGGCCTCCGCCGGCAGTGGTTGGCAAGGTTGCTGTGGGAGGAGGGTTCGAATCGGGCGCGGCTGTTGTCGTCGGTTCGGGTGAGATGGTCACTTCGACCGTCAGGGTCGGCGGTGGGCCGGTCGCGACGGGCGACGCCAGTCCGTCACCAGCTGGTCGAGGAATCTGGAGATCCATTCCGGGTCCTTCGACCAGCAAGTAGGTGGTACCGGCAATCTCGCCTACTGCCGGTGGGAGCGTCAGAGCGTATCCCCCGCCATGGGCGGTGAGAATCTCGACCGGGCCAAGCTCATCGACCAGGAGGGCCTGGTTGGCCTCGGTAGGTACGATGGCACGGCGCGCGGTTGGTCCAGTATTCCACACGATCGTGGTCTGCCCGAGTTCGCCCCGCTCGACGACAACCCGCCGGACAGGGCCATCCTGGAGGAGGTGGGCACTGGTGTAGTGCCCGAGATAGGTGACGAGCGCGCGATAGGTCCAGAACACGGGCCGGACGCTTCCATCTTTGCGGATCATACCGTACGGCTCGACACCTTCTGCGAGACTGCTCTCGTCGCGCGTCTTGTAGAGGGAAACGCGTTCGGCACCAGCAGCCAATCCCAAGGCCCAGGCCTGGATCACAAAGTTGGCCTGCTGTTCCAGGCTGATCGGAAAGCGCAGACCGGGCGCCGGGTGGAGTGGATCACTGCTGGGCGGGGCATTGGTCTCGTTGATCCAGAGCCGCTTATTGCCCAGCCCGTGGCGGTCAAGTTCCATGCGGAAATACCGCGTGACGTCCCAGACCTGCTGAGGTTTGAAGTAGATGTGGAGCGAGGCGACGTCGAAGAAGCTGTCCTCGGCCGCTGCCTCGGGGTCGGCCACAATGGCATCGAGTAAGCGCTTGAAATACTGCTCTCGCCCGTACTCGTAGTCCCACCAGTACGTGGTTGCTGCGAGGTGAATCACCGCGTCGGGGTTGGCCGCCTTCGCGGCTCGCCGGGCGATCTTCAGCAGTTGAACGTAATCCTGAACGGAGCCATCCCAGGTGAAGCCGGGATGGTTCGGCTCCCAGATATCGGGCTCGTTCCAGATGATCCAATGGTTGATCTGCCCCTTGTAGCGTTGGGCCAGCCGGTAGATGAATTGTCCCCACAGATTGTTGGGGTCATCGTAGGAGAGGTAGAGGCCAGCAGGCACGGCGTGGGGACTCCCGGTATCGCTTGCCCAGGCAGGCGTTCCGGCGACGATGCCGGCCAGCTCGCGGTTGGCGTTTAGCTCTTGGTTCAATACGCCATCGGGAAAGTAGAAGGCGTTCCAGTCGTGCGGGCCACCCGGCTGGACCTGATGCCACCAGAACAGGATGCGAGTCCAGCCAACGCCAGCTGCCGTCGCAGCCTCAGGGGCAGTGTAGGCCTCGACCGCGCCAAAGCGAACGTCACGCAGCGGGGGTGGCGGCGGGAGCGATTGATCGGGACCGTCGGCGCTCGCTATCGGAGCGACGAACGCGCTGAGGAACACGGCAATGAGGATGGGTTGCAAGCAGCGACGGAGCCCGAAGAGGTGCATGAGTCCACCATGCCGTACAGTGGTGGTGCTGCACGGCCGACGAGCGATGCGACGCTACTCGAGAACGAGATCACCGCTCTTTCCGCCATGCTTCTCGGCAAGGCGGATATCGGTGATGCGCATCGTTCGATCCGCGGCCTTGGCCATATCATAGATGGTCAAGGCCGCGGCGCTGACTGCCGTCAAAGCCTCCATCTCGACGCCGGTCTGGCCTCGGGTTTTGACACGGGCCTCGATTTCAATGGCAGCCGGAACGGCATCGGGGTCGGTGAGGGTGAAGTCGAGGCTCACGTGGGTCAGGCGCAACGGATGGCACATTGGTATCAGTTCGTGCGTTCGCTTCGCCGCCATGATCCCGGCGATTTGGGCCACGGTGAGGACGTCCCCCTTCTTGACCTCACCGGCCCGGATCAGACGCAGGGTCGCAGGCGCCATCACCACTCGCCCCCGTGCGATCGCCAGCCGCTCTGTCTCCGCTTTGGCACCCACATCCACCATGCGAGCGCGCCCTTGCTCATCGAGATGCGTCAAGCCCACAGATCTTCTCCCTGGAGGGACAGATTGAGCACTGGTCCTACTATATCACGGGAGGGGTGCATTTTACCAATCTGCCGGCCCACGCCGACAAATTGGCAACTCGCGCCACAAAAATAAAAACGGGCCGACAAAAATGTCGGCCCGCTATGAGTACGAAAAGTATCGTTGGCAACGACCTACGTTCCCA
>DOUV01000879.1 GCA_003520455.1 Chloroflexota bacterium
GGAAGGAAGGAAGGAAGGAAGGATCTCGCCACCATGTTCTGCTTCGCATTCCGGGCGCGCTGCCGTACAATGATGGGTAGACCTACCATCGCAGCCGTGGGGCGGAAAGATAATAATCACGGGGCAAGCCACCAACCCTTCAGCTTCGAGAGGTGCGAGAGTTTGTGGGCGCCAGCACGACAGTTACCCTGGAAAATCAAATTGGCCCTGGGTCGCATCCGGTTCATACACTCGCGCTTCTACGTGCGCTTGCAGATCAGATGGAAATACTCATGCCACGAGTAGCGGCGCAAGGTGCTTCTATACCTGCAGATACTGTTCCACAAGTTCATCGGTATTTGGAGCTCATTGAGACGATCGTGCGACAGGGTCGTGCATTGAAGCTTTGAGGATCCTCTAAATGTCTGGAGGCCCACAACCCATGGATAGAACTCGCCGGCTCCAGTTGGCACATGAGATCGCCGCGCGGGTCCAAGATCACTACAATGAGCACGTCCTGGCCACCGGTATCTACGGTTCACTGGCGCAGGGGACGGATGGGCCCTACTCGGACATCGAGATGCACTGCGTGGTGCGCGGCGAAGGCATCGACACGACTCACGAGTGGTTGGCCGGGCCGTGGAAGGCCGAGGTGGATGTCTCCAGCGAGGACGTCCTCCTGCGTGAAGCCGCTGAAGTCGATGTGGATTGGTCTATCACCCACGGTGCCTTCACCCGCGTGATGGCACTCCACGACCCGACCGATTTCTTTCCGCGCTTGCGCGTGGTCACACGCTCGCAGCCCGACCAGGCATTCCAGCGAGCGATCCGCGAGGTGATCGTCGGCGAACTCTACGAGGTCGTCGGGAAGGTTCGCAACGCCCGGGCCACGCAGAGTGTGGCGAGTCTGCCCTACTTCGCGGTGGCGGCGGTCAAGCACGGAGCTTGCCTGATCGGTCTGGCGAACCGCTCTCTCTACACGACAGCGGCGCGCCTGTTCGAGGAGTCTCTCGCTCTCCCCAATCGCCCGTACGGCTACGACGCCCTCTGCCGCATGGTCATCGCGGGCGACCTGGCTGAGGCAGCCCGCGTCGCTGATGCGGTCGACAGCCTGTGGTCTGGGACTGAGCGATGGGCCCGCGAGCACGAGATCCGAATCGAGGAGGACCTGGATTCACTTCTGAGATCGCAACCCGCTTCGCGGCCCTTTGGCGGGCCGTAATCCAAATGGGTAGAATGACCGGTGAAGCAGGGCGGACGCGGGTGACCAGCCGACTATTCAGACCTGGGTCGAGCGACCCAAGGAGAATTGAGCGAGGAGGAAGTCGTGAGTGAGGGTCCCGAACGTATCCCGGTCGTCATCCTGGAGGATGACGAGGCGATTGCCCGGCAGGTGGCCGAGCGCATCGCGACCCTGATCCGTACCCGCAACGCTGCCCGCCGCCCGACGGTGCTCGGCCTGGCGACCGGCAGCACGCCTATCGGTATCTACCAGGAACTCATTCGACTCCACCGCGAGGAGAGATTAGACTTCTCGCGGGTGATCACCTTTAACCTGGACGAATACTACCCCATGGACCCCAACAGCATCCACAGCTATCACCGGTTCATGTGGGAGAACCTCTTCGACCACGTCAACATCAACCCTGCTAACGTCCACATCCCGCGCGGTGACCTCCCCCGCGAGGCGGTTGCGAACGAGTGTGCCGAGTACGAGCGTCAGATTCGAGAGGCCGGCGGGGTTGATTTCCAGCTCCTGGGCATTGGCCAGAGCGGCCACATCGGCTTCAACGAGCCGGGCTCATCACCGTCCTCGCGCACCCGCCTGGTCATGCTCGACACGATCACCCGGCGCGCTGCCGCCGCCGACTTCTTCGGCGAGGACAATGTTCCGCTCGAGGCCATCACGATGGGGGTCGCCACCATCCTGGAGGCTCGCGAGATTGTCCTGATCGCCACCGGCGAGCACAAGGCTGCTGTCATTCGGCGCGCCGGCGAAGGCGAGATCAGCCCCAATGTCGCCGCCACCTACCTGCAGCGCCACCCGAAGGCGACCGTCTACCTCGACCCGGCGGCCGCCGCCCTGCTCACCGGGGTCAGCACCCCCTGGCTGCTTGGGGAGGTCGAGTGGAGTCGCGAGCCCACGATCGAGGCCGTCATCTGGCTGAGCGAGACGACCGGCAAGTCGATCCTCAAGCTCGACAACGCCGACTACCGCGAGCACCACCTCGGTTCGCTCCTGGCCCGTTGGGGCTCGGCACCGCCGCTCAACGGCGAGGTCTTCAACGCCTTGATCTCCAAAATCTGCGGCCGGAGCAAGCTCCCGCGCGGCCGCCGCATCGTGGTCTTCTCGCCCCACCCGGACGATGACGTGATCTCGGCCGGTGGTATCCTGCGCAAGCTCCACCAGAACGAGAACAACATCATCGTTGCCTACCAGACCTCCGGCAACATCGCTGTTTTCGACTACGAGGTACGCCGCTACATGGATTTTCTGCGCCGGTTGCTGGGCGCCTTCGGGCGTGTTCCTGAGCTCGAAACGAAGATCGCCGAGGTGGAAGCCTTTCTGGCCTGCAAGCAGCCCGGCGAGGTGGATAGCCCGGCCGTGCAGGAGATCAAGCGCGCCATCCGCGAGGCCGAGGCGGTCTCAGGCATCGAAACCTTCGGCATGAGCCGGGCGCAGGCGCGCTTCTTGAACCTCCCCTTCTACCAGACCGGCCAGGTCAAAAAGGCCCCGATCGGTCCGGCCGACGTCCAAATTGTCCTCGACCTGCTCGAAGAGCACCGCCCTCACATGATCCTGGCGGCGGGTGACTTCTCCGACCCCCACGGCACGCATCGGATGTGCCTCAAAGCAATCGATGAGGCGCTGGAGCGCTACGGCGGCGAGGCTCCCGAGGTCTGGTTCTACCGGGGCGCCTGGCAAGAGTGGCCCATTCACCAGGCTGACGTGTTGGTGCCGATGTCCGAGGAGGAGCTGCGCACCAAGATCCATGCGATTTTCAAGCACCAGTCGCAGAAGGATAAGGCTCCGTTCCCCGGCCTGGACGACCGGGAGTTCTGGCAGCGGGTGGAGGAGCGCAACAAAGCCACGGCCCAGCAGGTCGACCGCCTGGGGTTGCCGGAGTACTTCGCGATGGAGGCCTACGTCGTCCGGCGAGCCGGCCAGCCCGTCCCGATGGAGATTGTTCCTACGTCGTCGCTTGGCGCCCGCCCCGCCGCACGGGCCGGCCGTAGCGCGAGAAGCGCCGGGTGAAGGACAAACCGGCACTTTGTTCCCGATCCTGCAGCGACACGGCGCGGCGGGCGCGTTTGGCAGCCGGGCGCAACCATTGTAAAGTCAGGGCCATTCTCGCCATCCCAAGGACTCAAGCCGCGTGTACCGCAGCGATCCTGCTCTGATTCAATCCTGCCTGGATGGAGACGAAACTGCCTGGAACGAGTTGATCGAACGTTATGGACGGCTGGTCTACTCGATTCCGCGCCGCTACGGGCTCTGCCCGGCCGACGCTGACGATGTCTTCCAGAATGTCTTCACGATCGTCTTCCGGCGGCTGCCCAGCTTGCGCGATCAGACCCGTCTCTCAGCCTGGCTCATCACGACGACCCATCGCGAGTGTTGGCGCCTGGGCAAACTCGCCGACAGCGCTGCGGCCCTCGATGAGACCGTTGTAGACGTCAGTTCGCCGCCGGCCCAGGAGGTGCTGCGCTGGGAGCGCCAACACGTCGTGCACGAGGCGCTCGATCAGCTCGATGAACGCTGCCAGGCGCTGCTCAAGGCGCTCTTCCTCGACCCCGACAGGCCGAACTACGAAGAGATCGCGGCGCAGCTCGGCATGGCGGTGGGCAGCGTTGGCCCCACCCGTGGCCGCTGCTTCAAGAAGCTTGAAACCATCCTGGTAGCAATGGGAGCCGAAACCTTGCTTTGAGAGCGGCCGGGTGAGTATACTTTTCGGCACCCTGACCCCGCCCTCAGCCACTGACCTCAGAACGAACCGTATTTCCAGTGCCGGTCGCGCCCTCTCCTTGGTAGTATGACCTGGAGTAAACGATGCGCAATCATCCTGTCCCCTACGAGCAGCTGATCGCCTACGCCGCCGATGAGTTGGATGGTCCCGAAGCCGCGGCCGTCGCGGCCCACCTGGATGCCTGCACCCGGTGCACGGCGACAGTGGTCCGGTTTCGCGCCGCGCGGTCCGTCCTCCGCGTTGATGACGGCGAGATGCCCCCGCCGGCCACCCTGACGCGGGCGAAGGCCCTCTTCATCCAGCGCCGGCACACACCCGAAGCGAACTGGCTCCAACGGGTGATTGCTGCGTTGGCCTTCGACAGCCGGAGCGGCCTGGCACTCAGCGGCGCGCGCGGTGTCGCCGGCGGCTATCAACTGGGCTTCGAGAGCAGCGTGGCCGACGTGGATCTCGAGCTCGAGCCACCCGAGAAACCGATCAGCGGCCGCTGGCAACTGCTTGGGCAGGTCGTCGCGCACGAGAACGCCCCTGTGACGACGGTCGGGCTGGCCCCGGTGGGCGCGAGCACGCCGATCGCCCAGACCGATGCGGACGAGCATGGATTCTTCAGCCTTCATGCCGCCCCCGGCCGCTACAATCTCCTGGTCACGCTCCCGACAGTATTACTGGTTTTGCCCGATATCGAGATCGGATGAGTTCTTCGCCGCCCGACGCCGCTACACTTCTCGCCGAACTCCTCACCCTGCCGACCGACCAATGTCTGGCCTATCTCCAGGCCACGGGGTCGGTTGAGCGCGTTCTACTCGCCCTCGGCGACGAGGCTGAGCGCCTGGCCGTCGCCGAGGTCGCGCGAGCGCTCGAGACCAGCGACCTCGTCATGG
>DOUV01000486.1 GCA_003520455.1 Chloroflexota bacterium
CTGCTGCCCTTCCTGCGCACCGGCCGGCTCGTTGGTCCGGCACCCGCGCCGGAGCCGGCGGCCGACTAAGGAAGCGGAGAAAGCCGGGCCACCCCCACACATCGGGGCGGTTTTCTTTGGCGGATCCTCAGATCCGCGGCTGGTTGGCCGTCGTCGAACTCAGAACACGCTTCGGTAGCTTGCAGACCACGGTGTAGGCCGGGTCGAACACGTTGCCCACATCGTACGCGACGCACTGCCCCATGAGGATGTTCGCGCCGACCGGATCCAGTCCGTAGTCCTCCTGCAACCAGCGCAGCATCTCGGTGGTGGCGTGCTGCACGCACTGGTCGAGCGGGCGGGCATTCCCGACCGTGAAGATAGAATCCGCGTTCTCGCCGCGCGGCCAGCCGATGCGCTTGCCCTTGATCAGCCGGACGGTGAACTGCACCTCGAAGGAGATCTCGACTCCGGTCCCAACGATCTCTCCGTCTCCTTGAAGCGCGTGGCCGTCGCCGACGAACAGCAGGGCGCCGGGGACGAACACCGGGAAGGAGACCATGACGCCGCTGACAAACCCGTGGTAATCCATATTGCCCCCGTGCTCGGCCGAGGTGGCGGTAGACAGGGCCTGGCCCCGGACAGGCGCGACGCCGAAGCAGCCCAGCATCGGCGCCAGGGGCAGGCTGAGCCGGCCCAGTTTCGTCTCCGGTTTGACCAGGGTCGCCGTTCCGGCTTCGACGTCAACCTCCCATTCGGCTGATGCCCGCTCGCCTTTTGGGGGCCACGGCAACTCGGGGACGTAGCGTGGATCGACCACATTTGGTGCAACCATCGCACCGCTGTAGCCGTAGGTGCGGTTGGGGGTGAGCCGGTCGAGGTGCAGCGCCAGCGTGTCACCCGGCTCCGCGCCCTCGATGTAGAATGGCCCGGTTTGGGGATTGCCAGCCGGCGTCACCTGCCGGTTGCCGGCATCCCTGCCGCTCGCATCGACCGTCGTGGTGACAACCGTATCACCATCGGCGATCCGCACCACCGGCTCGTGCGATCCGAGCGTGATGTGGTAGTGTGTGGGCTGAAAATGGTGGGTCGCCATCGGTGTGCTTCTCCTTTTCTCAGGTGGGGACGGCCCAGCGGCGGGCGGGAGACGGCCCACCGGGCCGTCTCTACGTGCCGATGATGTGCCAGACCTCCATTGGGCCTTTCCCTTTGATGTTCACAGTGCCGCGCGGCACACAGAGAAAATCATCTTTGATGAGTTCGTAGGTGGCGCGAGTGATCTGGATGGTGCCGCCAACGCCGTGCGACTCCATGCGGCTGGCGGTATTGACTGCATCGCCCCATAAGTCGTAGATGAAGCGGGTATGCCCGATTACCCCGGCCACGACCGGTCCGGAGTTGATACCGATGCGGAACGTCAGATGTCTGCCCCGGAACTGATGGTCCCTCACGCAGGCTTGCATCTCGAGTGCCAGGTGAGCCAGGGCGTGGGCGTGGTCGGGGCGAGGGCGCGGAACGCCAGCGGCGACCATGTAGCAATCGCCAATGGTCTTGATCTTCTCCAAACAGGCGTTCTCCACGAGGGAATCGAAATGGGAGAAGACCTCGTCGAGCAGGCCCACCACGTCCGCCGCCGCCATCTCGGCTGACATCGGCGTGAAGTCGACCACGTCGGCAAAGAGGATGCTGGCTGCGCCGTAGTAATCGGCGATCGTGCGGCTCTCGTTTTTCAGGATTTCGGCGATTTCTTTGGGCAGGATATTCAGCAGCAGCGTCTCGGATTTTTCTTGGAACAGATTTTTCTGGTCGACGAAGTGGTAGAGCAGGATGAAGACGATCCCCATGACCCCGCCGATGTTGAGAACGAAGAAGAAGATGAGTTGCGCTGGGGAAAGGAGAGGCGCGGCGGGCATGTACGGTTGCAGAAAGCCGCTGAGGACGACAAGCGCCAGGAAACCAAGGAACCATCGTGCGGCCGATCGGAGGCTATCGAAGAGCAGCGCGCCGAGCGGACAGATGGCCGACCACAGGACGACAGCGCTGGAATTGAGGAATCCTCCCAGGGCAACCATGAGCAACCACGGCAGCAGTAAGATGAGCAAGAGTTGGGTGAACCGGAACAGCCGGTAGCGCCGTGTGAGGACAAGGAGGACGACGCTCAAGGCCGAGACCATCGAGTAGCCAAGGGGGATTGCCCCGGCCCTCTCATGGTGCAGGGCGATGTACAAGAGGCCCCAGAACACGCCGGCGGGGATGAACATGAACGCGGCGGCGCCGACCAGCAGCGCCTTTTGCAGGCGTACTTCGTCGCTGTCCCCCGGCTCCGCCGCGATGCGAGCGATGAGTCCAATGGGTTTTTGCCAGAGGCGGCTCCGCATGACCCCTCCCTTTGCGCCCTGCTCAATCAGGGAGTAACCACCGCGCTCAGTCGTGCCGTCCCCGGGCCAGGTCTGTGAAGAACGCGAATCAGCCCCGGCGGTCCAGCCGCGTTCGATTCATTATGCGACAGCTCTGTCTGGAACGCGAGTGGCAAGAGCGAGGTCAGCGGTTCAAACCGCGGGCAGAGAGCCCAAAGTCGCCCGACTTTGGCCTCTCTGCCTCGCGATTGATGTCGAGGCTGAATCGCGGGGTGTGGCCGGATCGGCCGTCGAGCCGGGAGCTCGGTGTGGCTGCCGCGTGGGGAACCGGGAGAGAAATGAGTGCGATGGCGACGGTGCGGAGCCGCTCCCGCCTGATCTGGCTCGTGGAACGGGAAGGGCTCCGAAATGCCGCTGGGGCTGTCGTGCGGACGGCGCCGGGCGGTGACGCGGTTTCCTTGACGGGATCGCTGCGACGCGCTTGATCAACGGATGTAGAATCTGGGCTCGGGCAACTCCGTGAAGGGTTCCTGAGCCTGGTGCAAAACTGCTTGAGCCAGGTCAAAGTCGCGTTGGATCTGCATCAGGCGGGGATCTTTCAGCGACGCTTCGGTCCACGCCTGCTCGTTCAACTGTTTCGTTTTGGGCTCAGTCCACCCGGCCGAGCCAGCGGATGTTTTCAAGGCATCCAGCTCTCTCTGTTGCATGTCTTGCTGCGCGAGCTCAAGCGCTGACGCCTTGACTTCATCGAGTTCGCTGATGATCCAGTTTGCCATCTTGTAAACCGCGATCCCTGTCTCCGCGTCTTCGTTTTGCGATAGCGTCTCGTTTAACTGCGCTACCAATCGGCTTGCCGTCTGTTCGGGGGTATGTTCCATCGCTACTCCGACTTTCCGGACGTGCGCCCGTTGGCTGCCATTGTTGGGAGGGAGCCTCAGGCATGTTAATCATGGGGTCCCCCTGCAAGATCCGTGCTCACGTTTTGTTCGGAACGCGAGCAGTCGCGTTTCTGCTGCCGGGATCGCGCCAACCAAGCGCGAGATGGTCTCAGCCGCGGCGCTCGCCGGTCAGCGTGCACCGCGTGGTTGCACTCAATGGCCCTCTTCCCTTACAATCCGCCGGCCGGCCCACATCACGGAGAGCGAACGATGTCATTCCCGCCATCTTTTCCACCCCAACCCACCTTGCCCGAGCCCGACTACCGCCCACCGCTTGCCCACTATCTGGAGCGCCACCGCCGCACGGATGGCCCTGGCTTTAGCGACGAAGGGCTCGTTCTGCCGGACGACCCCGACCGCCACCGAGGCGAGAAGCCGATTCCGGGTCTCGAGGAGAGTGTTCTCCTCGAGATCACACCGCAGGTGGATCCGGAGGAGGTGGAAGAGGCCGGCCAGGCGCTTCTGCGCCTGGTCGAACTGGG
>DOUV01000133.1 GCA_003520455.1 Chloroflexota bacterium
CCGGGCGGGGCGCGCCGGTCACCAAGGCGAGCCCATGGCCGCGCGCCAGCAAGGCGCGCGCCAGGTTGTCGGCGATCGTTTCGATGCCGCCGAAGACACTCGGGGGAGAGGAGAGGATGAGGGCGACGTTCATAAAGAATCGGGACGATAAGGTGCCTGTAGGGGACGGTGTCGTATGACGAGGCCATTATACCATGGCAAATGATCTTCGCGCAGATGGCGAGCGCGGGTTGGCTGCGTAGACGCGGAGTATTCCCTCGATGGGCTTTGGCCAGAAGCGGCAGGAAGAGCAGGGTTTTCGAGCGCTTCGGCGGACAGTGCTCTTCCGACCGATCGAAGCGCTGTGGAGCGCGGTCTTTGCGGTCGTCGGCAGCGCTGCGCACCCAGCCCGGAGGGTGGGACGCTGGTCGCCAGCCCGCGGGCGGGTGCTCGTGGTGGCTCCCCACCCTGACGACGAGACCCTCGGGTGTGGTGGGACCATAGCGCTCCATGGTCGAGCGGGCGACGAGGTCGTCGTACTGATCGTCACCGACGGGGGCGCCTCGCGGGCCGCCACGCATTCTCAGCGGGCCGCCGAGAGTGCCGGCGCCGCGGTGACCATTGGTGGCACCTGGCACAGGCTCGCCCTGCCCGAGGGTGCCTGGCGATTCCCGGAGGGGCGGGAGCAGATCCGCCGAGTGCTGGCCAAGTACCGGCCCGACCTGCTGTACGCTCCCTCTGGCATCGACTACCACCCCGAGCACGTCCGCGTGGCCCGGGCGCTGGCCGCGGCGCTGGGAGAGGCCGGGCTGGAACCCCGCGTACGGGTGTACGAAGTCGGCGTCCCGCTGACACCGCTCCTCGCCAACCACCTGGTCGAACTGGGCGCCGCCGCCGACCTCAAGGCGCGTGCGCTGGCGGCCTACGCCTCGCAGCAGGGTGCGATTCGGCCAATTCGGCGTCTGCATCGTTACAACCGCCGGCTCTATGGCGCTGGGGGCGAGGTCGAAATCTTCTGGGAGATGCCGGCGCCGAGCTACGCCCGGCTGCTCGCAGCGGGCGAGCAGCGGGTGGGCCGCTTCCCCTTTCGAGGCATTCGCGAGCGACCCTTCGGCGACCTGCTGCCCTTCTTGGTCGGGCTCAACGAGCGCTCCCGGCTCCGCGCCGCCTGCGCCCCGCTCGACGATACGGCAACCTGACAGATGTGTGAAGGCGGCGCGGTCCGCCGGGAGCCCTGCGAACGAGAGGGCGCCTGTGATCGTCCGAGGAGGCGCAAAGAAGGCAGACCGTGGCGCAGTGGCGCGCACCATCAGCGTAAAGCTCTCGTATGTGCCATTGACAGAGGCGCTCGCTGTCAGTTAAGATGGCCGATACCCGGAGCGACGTGGCAGCGAACGTGGGCCTGCTCTGGCCGCGCGATGAGGTTTGGACAGAAGTACTCGCTCCACGCGAGACCTCGCGTGGGGCGGGTACTTCTGTCCGCCGGTTTCACGCGATCATTTTGTCGATCGAGCGCCGGCAGTCACCTGGATGCCAGGGAACATGACGTGGAAGAACGGTTGCTCCATACCGTTGGGCAGCATGAAGCCGGTCTTGACGGGACTGGACTGGCCCTTCGGGGTGAAGGGCGGTACGATCACGTGGAGGTGCCTGGCCTTGGGGTTGACCTCCGCATCGAAGACCAGATCGTAGGGGTTCTTGCGGACGAACTCGGTGAGCATGACGTGGACGAGCCGGTTCTGGTCAATCTTCTGATCGTTGAGGTAGATATCACCCAGGCCCCAGAAGCCGACGTAGTCGAACTCGGTGGGCATGAGTTGGGTGCCCCACTTGGTGATACCGTGCTGGATGAAGTTGGTGGCGACGCCGCCGGCGGTAGGGATGAACCAGCCGTGCGCGGCGGGCTTCTGGACCTCGATCCGGTAGACACCCTTGCCTCCAGGGGCCTCGAAAGTCGCCACGAAGTCGATCTTGTCTTTCGTCGTCGCCCCATCTGTGGCGGTGGCATCGACGACGGCCATGTGGACCGAGTTCATGGCGCCCTGGGTGACGGCGAACATGTTGCTGAAGGGAGTGGGAACGTTGGTGACGAAGGTGCCATCAGGGAGGGCTGTGCGGATCTTCATCGGGGCTCCCAGGATGACGGGAGGGGCCTCCGTCGCTTTCGGATCGTCCACCGTACCAAAAATGGTGGGATCGAGCTGGCGTGGTCCGGGGAAGACCCACGTGGCGACTCCGGATTCCTGAGTGAGTTGCAGTTCGATGGGGCCACCGACGATGTCAGGCGGTGACTGGTCGTTGATGTGCGCGGAAAGGTACGGCCACCAGGGCGACTGCTTGTAGATTTCTGTCGCTCCTGTGGGCGGTGTTCCCGACTCGGCCGCGAAGATGACAGCGCACCCAATGCGGTCGCTGTCGGGGTTGGTGCCGGCGTAGATGATCAACGTGCTGCCGCTTGGATCGTGGAGAGTGTCGAGCGTGAAGCGCTCGGTGGTTCGCTGATAGGTCGCACTGCCGTTCGGGTAGAACTGGATGGGGGGGAGCACGGCGACTTCATCACCCGCCGACTGGAGATTTTTCGACTCACAGCGGCCAACGTCAGTAATCGCCAGCCGGTGGTCGCCGCCGGGACCGGGGTCGAATCCAGCGACCGCGACCTGTACCTCTACCGCGCCGTTCGGCGTCGGTGTAAAGGTGGCATTTCCAACCGTCCGACCAACTGGATCTACGATCTTCACGCTGGTATTGGCAGGGCTCCCTCCCTGGGCCAGAGCCACACCAGAGGGACTTACGAGCACCAGCAGTGTCAGGATGAGGCCTATCGTTGTACGCATGAGAATCTCCTTTCTTTCCTTGCCCCGACCCTCCGCTCATCTCAGCGGGCGGGCAAACAGGGTAAGGATCGGCTCCACTCTGTCCGAAACTTGCTCGTTTCGGCCATACTCTGTACTTTCCTCCTGTCGCGGCAAGGGGCATCCGACATCTGGACACCCCTTTATGAGACTGGAGGGTGCACTCTACGGCGAAATAGGGTCGGTGCTCTTCTGAAACGATTTTGCCCCGCGTGCCTTATGCCGTGGCGATACCTCCTAAAGCCGCGCTTGTGGGGATAGCGTGTACGGGGGAGGCGAGGGTAGTATTCTCGTCCGCCCAGGGCACCGTATCCCGATTGGAGTATCTACTGTAAAACTCTTGCCTGCGATGGCGTATGCAACATGGGGAGAATGGCGGTCAGGGCCTGTTGGATTCTTGTTGAGCGCCGTGCTTGGGCCAGAAGGTCTCAACTGGGAGGGCAAAAAGGAACACCGAGCGGACTACGGAGGTTTCCTGAAGGGGGATAAAGCCCACGAGGAGGACAGCCTCTACGGTAGAGCGCGCCGCTCCAAACCGAATCCCTGGTTCGCTTTGTCGAGGCCGTACAGAATCAGATACTGGTGCACGAACGACTCTGTGAACTGCTTTCTATGGTCGTGATCGATGCTGCGTCTGGTTGCCGGAAGTTGCAGCCGGAACAACACAACGCATTCCCGAATCGTACAATTTTGAAATTGTCCATCCTGATTGCCTACCATGAAAGCATGGTGCTGTGGAGGACAGCAACTCACTTCTTCTTCAAGATTGAGCGCCCAACGCGGCCACTATTCTACGGCCCAAATCTCACCCTACACACCAAATCTCAGTTCTGTCTGTAATCGTCCTGACATTTGCGGACGCAACTTTCGCCTGTGCGACACCCTTTTATAAGAGAGGTTACCATCATGCACGCCGGATCGTGGACGAGCGTCGCGTTTGCAATCGGTGGGGCGCTCCGCTCCCCGCCGGTCGATTCGTCAACAGGCGATATGCCCTTATTCCGATTGGAAGGAGACTCAGATCGGCATGTTCACCATATCCGAAGCGTGGAAAGCGGCGTATCCGGGGGCAACGGTGGGATTCCTGGTAATGCACCAGGTGGCGAACCTTGCCCATCACCCTGAACTGGACCAACGGAAAGCAGCGTTGGAGAACCAGTTGCGGGCCCGGTTTTCTGGCCAGGACCGGGCGACGCTGGAGGCACTCCCGCTGATCCAGGCCTATACCGCTTACTACAAGCGGTACAAGAAGACCTACCATGTCCAGCTCCAACTCGAATCGATCGTTTTCAAAGGCAGGTCCATTCCACGGGTCGCCGCACTGGTGGAAGCCATGTTCATGGCCGAACTCGAGAACCTGCTGCTGACCGCCGGGCATGACCTGGAGGCCATCCGCCCTCCGGTCACGCTCGACGTGGCCACAGGAACCGAACAGTACGTCTTACTCAACGGGAAGGAGCAAGTATTAAAGCCGGGCGACATGATGATGGCGGATACACGCGGCGTGATCTCGAGCGTGCTCTACGGCCCTGATTCTCGTACCCAAATGACCCCTGACACTCGGCAGGTTCTCTTCGCGGTGTACGCGCCGCCTGGGATTGGAGAACAGGCCGTGGCTCAACACCTGGAGAGCATCCGGGCGAATGTCGGACTCGTGTCGCCAGAAGCCAGCGTGGAAGTGTTGCAGGTCTACGGCACTCTTTGACACTCCCATCGTTAGAAAGCTGCTCATATGGAATAGGGTGTGTCGCGTGTGCGAGCGCGACGCGCTCGCACACGCGACACCAATATGAGCGTAGAAAGTTGAGAGTCAGTTCTGTTCGTCGGGCAGTGGCAGAGGGCTGCCGGTCGGGGCTTGGTTCCAACGGGGGAATGACACGACCAGGCCGAGCAGGATCCAGAAGAACAGATAGAGGGCGACAAACTCGAGGAAGTAATCGAGCAGCCCGTGAACCAGAAACGCGGCCAGGCTCCCCGCGAGGGCCAGCGACCAGGGCGCGAAGCGATGGGCCGGGGCCGTCCACCAGGCGCGCAGCAGGAGCCTGGCCGTGACGGCGAGGATCAGCAGGAAAGCCACACCGCCCAGGAGGCCGAGGTCGGCGAACATTTCCAGGTACAGGTTGTTGGCGTGAACCCTTTGGTCCCACTCGCTCTGCCCGGCGTACTCACCGAAGACGTGCCGGAAGTTGTCGGGGCCGACGCCGAGCAACGGATGCCGGGCGACCATCTCCACGGCAGCTCGCCACAGCTCGAGGCGGCCGACTGGTGGCTTCACGTAGACCGTCTCGTCGCGCGGAACGACGGGGATGGCGGCGGGCTGGCTTGGGAGCCTGGCCGGAGTTGCCTCCACCATCGTGTAGGCCGGGGCGATGCCGCGGTCCTTGAACCAGAGGATGCCGCGTTGAAGCATACCCCAGGCCAGGAGATAGGTGCCGGGCTGAGGGACGACTCGCACCGTCGCCGCAAGCTCGACACTCTCCCCGGGAGCGAGATCGCGCGGCAGCACGGTCTCAACCCGGGGGTACTTCAGTTCACGCGTTCCGTCCGCACTGAGCCACTGGTAGGAGAGCACGAAGGCGTGGTCGCCGGAGGCCTGCCACGCCGCCGCGCCCGTGTTCTGGACCTGCACCGGCACTGTTACGACCTCATCGGCCGAAGCGGCGAGTTGCGAAGGCGCCCGGTAGCTCACTCCGTACCAGTGGGCTTCGTTCTCCGTCTGCAACCGCGTCACGAAGGTGCTGTTTCTTGCCGCCAGCAAGGCCACGAGCAGGACCATCAAGCTGAAGGCTGCCCCAATCGGCGCGAGGACTCGCCGGAGCGGCCGCTTCAACCAGGCCATACTCGCCATGACCAGGAAGGTCCCCGTCAGGGCGACCAACCCGGCGCGGGTGAGGGTCAGGATCACGACCCAGATCGTCATGGCGACACCCACCGGGAGCACCAGCCGCAGCGCTCGCCGCTGGGCGACCATCACCGCCCCAAGGAGCAGCGGCGTAGCCATCTCGAAGTACATCGAGGCGATGGTCGCGTACTGAAAGCTCGCGCTGACTCGGAGTTGGCCGCCCACGCGCGTCGGGCCGGCCTTGAACAGGCCGAGCAGCGGCGCCATGCCTCCACTTTGGGCCTCGACGAGGCCCAGCACCGCCGCCAGCAGGGCCGCGACGAGGATGGCCGCGATCAGGCGCCCGAAACGCTCGCGGGTTGTGACGGTTGCAACGATCAGGAAGAAGGCGTAGGCCCCGCTGAGGAGGCGGGTGGCGAATTTGAGTGCCTCACCCCGGTGGCTGGGCGCCGCCAGCGCGGAAACGATCGCGAGGGTGAGAAACAGCAGGATCGGGATGGTGAGGGGTGTCTTCAGGTTGGGCCGGCGGCGCGTGACGGCGGCGTGAAGCCCCCAGGCCAGCGCGGTCAGCCCCAGAATCAACTCCAGGTTGGTTACCTCGAACCACGGCCCAACTGTCAGGATGGGATAGCGACTCTCGAACGGCAGGGCAAAGGCCAGCAAGAGCAAAGTTGTTTCGAGCGCGACGGCGGTGATCTGGTCAGAGGAGGCCAACGGCTGGAGGGTGGAGATTGGAGCGAGGGGACTCGAGCCCCGGTTTGGCGATGTCAATCTCCAATCTCCGATCTCTCAAGGTCAATACCAACTCATGCGGCCCGGGCGAGATCCCGAGCCTGGCGCTTCATGCGAGCCAGCAACGCCGTCAGGCCGCGCACGCGCTGCGGCGAGAGCACCGCGTTCAAGCCCAGCCGCTCGTAGAGATCGCCCGGCGTCGCCTGGATCGCCTCGGGCGGAGCGCCGTTCAACCCCTCGTACAGGATCCCCGCAAAGCCCCGCACCGTCGGCGACTCGCGCGGGACATCAATGTGGTAGTAGACCCTGCCGGTGCGCAGCGTCGAAGCGAGGAAGACCGGGGTCTGGCATTCAGGCACCGGCTCCATCTGGTCGCGAGCTGCCTGCAACTCCTCAGGGAGGTCGGGCAGGCTCATCGCGTACTCAAGCAACAACTCGAGGCGATCCTGCGGCGGCGACTCGGCGAATAGATCGACGATATCTTGCAGTGCCTCGGGCCACGTCTGTTCAGCCATCGTATGATTTCTCCACCTATCAACTATAGCCTGGGAAGGCGGTGAGCGCCTCACCGCCCACAGTCTCATCTTAGCGCGGTCCCGGAAAAATGCTAAATCAGGCCGGGGTCGGGCCAGCGAACGACGACCGGCAGAGGATTGTGCCTCCGTCCGCTGACCTCAAACGCCTGCCAGGAAAACGCGCACAGCGAGCCTCACAGCGTGCTCCCGCTCGGGAGTTCGCACCCTTCGAGCCGGCGCGCATTGATGAAGGGGCGGATAACGCAGTTGCGCCCGATGCTCGCGCCCTTTGGGATGCGGGCCCCTTTGCCCACCAGGGTGAGGCCAGTGTTGAGATGGGCCGGCATCTCCTGGTTGGGGGTGTTGTCCTCGCCCTCTCCCACCCGGGCCTCCTCACCGATGATGACCTCTTTGTCGATGATCGCACGATCGACCACGCTCCCAGCACCAATTGTCGTATCGGTGAGGATTACCGAGTCGCGGATAATGGCGTCCGGCGCGATGTAGACGCCGGGCGAGATCACCGAACGCAGGGCGCGACCATCAATGCGGCAGCCATCGCTCAGGAGATTGCCGTCGGCCTGCGCCTCGGCACCGAGTAGCACCGGCGGCCGTTCTTCACTGCGAGTATGGATGACCCATTCCGGATCGTAGAGATCAAGCGCGGGTGTTTCGGCCAGCAAGGCCATGTTGGCCTCCCAGTAGGTCTGGACTGTGCCGACGTCGGCCCAGTAGCCCAAGAAACTGTAGGCGCAGATGCGGTTGCCGCTATCCAGGAGGCTGGGGATGACTTCGCGGCCGAAGTCGCGCTGGCGGCGGCCACCATCACTGAGCCAACTCACCAGCAACTCCCGTGAGAAGACGTAGATGCCCATGCTGGCGAGCGTGCTGCGCGTCCGTCTCGGCTTCTCGGCGAAGCGTGTGACCCGCCCCTCCGGGTCGCTGGTCATCATACCGTATCGGCGCGCCTCGTAGGGGTTCACCGCGCGGACGGCGATGGTCACGTCGGCCTGGCGCTCCACGTGGAAGCGCAGCATCGGCCGATAATCCATTTTGTAGATATGGTCGCCCGCCAGGACAAGGACCAGTTCGGCGGGCGACTCCTGCACAAAGTCGAGGTGAAAGCGCACAGCGTCGGCCGTTCCCTCTTGCCAGGCGCTCTTTTCTCCCGGCCGGCTCTGGTAGGGTTGCAGCAAGCGGACACCCCCGCTAGAGCGGTCCAGATCCCACGGCCGGCCGAGGCCGATATGTTCGTTCAGTGAGCGCGGCTGGTACTGGGTCAGGACGCCGACATTGTAGATCTCCGAGTTAACGCAGTTGGAGAGCGGGAAGTCGATGATGCGGTACTTGCCGCCAAAGGGGAGCGCCGCCTCCGAACGAAGAGCCGTCAACACGCTGAGGGCCGGGCTGGCACCACCGGCCAGGATCATTGCCAGCGGCGTGGGTGTCGCCATATCGCTCTCTCCTCCACAGGATTGCAGGTAATCGGGTTGAAGGTTGGGCGCTGTGGTTGCCATGCCTGGCAGCGCTCTCCGCTGCCAAACCTTCAACGTTCCAACGTTCCAACCCTAAATCGTCTCGCCGCTCGAGACCAAGTCGCCGAAGGGGGCGAACGCTTCTTCATCGACGTCAGCATTGATGAGGACGTTGCGGCCGATACGGACGTTGGGCGGGATGTGGGCCGATTTGCCCACCACAGTGATGCTTGAGTTCAGCTTGTCGCCCAGGACTTTGTTGGGGATATCGCTGTCTTCGCCCCAGCCCACGTGGGCGCCCGCGCCGATCACTACGTTCTTGTCGATGATGACGCGGTCGAGAACGGCCCCCGGTCCAATCCAGGTGTCATTCATGACGACTGATTCGCGCACGATCGCGCCGGGGGAGACGTAAACGCCGGGGCTGAGCACGGAGTGATCTAACTGCCCGCGCACGATACACCCGTTGCAGATCATGCTTTGGGCGGCGCGCGCCTGTGGTCCGATCTTGGCCGACGGTCGCTCCTGGCTGACAGTGTGGATGATCCAATCGCGATCGTAGAGGCGCAGGGGTGAATTGGGACCGAGGAGATCCATACTCGTCTCCCAGTAGGCCTGGACGGTCCCGACGTCTACCCAGTAGCCTTCAAACTGGTACGCCATGACCTTCGTGTTGGCAATCATGTCCGGGATCACATGCTTCCCGAAGTCCAGGTCGGCGTGCTCGGCCGCGCTCGCCAGGAGGCTCTCCCTCAGAATATCGGCGTGAAAGACGTAGATCCCCATACTCGCCAGGGTTCCCTTGTCCCGCGTCTTGGGTTTCTCGTGGAACTCGACGATGCGGTTTGATGGGTCGGTGGTCATGATCCCGAATCGGTCGGTCTCTTCCAGTGGGACGTTCATGACGGCGACGGTGAGCGCCGCCTCGTTGTCCCGGTGGTAGCTCAGCATGGGGCGGTAGTCCATCTTATAGATGTGATCGCCGGAGAGGATCAGCACCGTATCGGCGCGGCGATCCTCGATGTAGCTCAGGTTTTGCAGCACCGCATCGGCAGTGCCGCGATACCACTCCTGATGGCCCCGCCCCTGGTAGGGTTGCAAGAGGCGTACGCCGCCGCGCGTGCGGTCGAGGTCCCAGGGGCGCCCGATGCCGATGTGCTGGTTGAGCGAGTGCGGCCGGTATTGGGTCAAAACGGCGACGTCGAAAATACCGGAGTTGACGCAGTTCGAGAGAGTAAAGTCAATAACGCGGTATTTGCCGGCAAACGGGACCGAGGGTTTCGCGCGTTTTTCCGAGAGGACGGTCAGCCGAGTCCCCTCGCCACCGGCCATGATCATTGCAACGACGCGCATGGTGTGTTCCTCCTGAGCAGTCCGGCACGAACAGAAGTAGCGCTCCTTATAATAGCCAAGGATAGGCGTTTCAGCCACTCCCGGGCGGGTCAAGCCGGGCGGTTGCCTGGCCGGCCAGGAAACCCGTGGCTGGGGGCCGCTGACCAGGCGTGTGCGGAAGGGCACGCTGTTGGTCGGATTCAGGTGGAACGGGGCAACAATTCCTGGCGCCTGCGTCTAGAGGGCGCTCGGTGCAGGCAAGCGAGGGGTAGCCAAAGCACCGGTCAAGGCGTCAGACTTCCGAAGACTCGGAAGTCTGCGATCGTGCGCCCTGGCGACACCTTGACCGGTGTTTTAGGAGTGACAAAGCAAGTTGACAGATCAGGGTAGGGCTGCTACAATCGTGCCAATATATGAGCAGTTATTCAAATGTTTGGAGTGTTTGTGACGGAGCGACGAACGGATTGGGCCACCGGGCCGGTGGCTGACCCAGGGACAGTCGCCGACGCTGGGCCGGTGGATCTTCAGACGGCTGACCGGCTCGCGCACTTCTTCAAGGCGCTGAGCGACCCGACCCGCGTGCGCATCATCAGTGCGCTGTCCGCTGCCGAACTGTGCGTCGGCGACCTGGCGCTGGCCCTGGGGATGACCCAGAGCGCCATCTCGCACCAGTTGCGCCTGCTGCGTGATCTGCGCCTGGTGCGAACCCGCAAGGCAGGTCGGATGGTCTACTACGCGCTTGACGACGATCACATTGAAGATCTCTACCATCAGGGCCTCGATCACGTGCGTCACGGATGAGGGGCCCTCGATTTTTGTGGAGATACGTGAGCAATCACTCATATGAGGAATCGCAGATGACAGCGAAACTCAAACTCTCGCGCGAGGCAGTGCTGCCCGAGAACGCAGCCTGTGATCATTGCGTGGAAATGCTGACCGCCGAACTGGGGCACCAGCCGGGGATCGAACAGGTCCATCGCGACGCCGCGGATCACTTCTGCCTGCACTACGACGCGGCCCGGTGGGACGAGCCAACCCTGGCGCGCACGGTCCGCCTGGCCGGCGCCGATCTCCAGCATCGCTTCCAGCGACGCCACTGGGAGATCAGCGCGCTCGACTGCGCCGACTGCGTCGCGACCGTCGAGCGCGGGCTGCAGGGGATTCCCGGGGTGTTGAACTGTCAGGTCAATCTGGCGACCGGGATGGTCGCGGTCGAGTGGGATCAGGGCCAGGTCAGCGAGCACTGGGTGCGCGCCACCCTGCGCGAGATCGGCCACGCCGTCGTCGAGCCGCGGCCGGAGATTGCTCCGACCGAGTCGGCCGACTGGCGAACTCGCTGGGCGGCGCGGGCGCGACGGTTCGAGTACCTCTCCATCGCGCTGAGCGGTCTGGCCTTCGCGGGCGGCCT
>DOUV01000465.1 GCA_003520455.1 Chloroflexota bacterium
GTCCGGAGCGGCCGCGCAGGCCACGCCGAGCCCCGCCAGCCCGAGTTCGCGGTACGCCGGTTCGGGCTCGGCGAGCACCCGTCCCAGGGCCCGGTCAATCGCCGCCTGACCAAACGACTCGGCCGCGACTTGTGCCAGGATACCCTCGAAGCCCTGCTCCGCGATGAAGTTCCGGTAGGCCGAGGCGATCATCTTGGGGATCGCGGTATTCTCCTCCGCCATCACCTGGTCGAGCAGTTCCTCGAGACCGGTCACCCGCTTCTGAAAGTCGGCGAGCGATTCGGGATCGAGGGGACGGGCGGGTTCCAAATTCGCGAGCAACTGGCCTGCGGTTTCATCGCTAAAGCCGAGATCGACGAGCCATGCCCGCGCACCATCTGTCTCGTCTGAGAGAGGCGCGACGGTCCGCGCGATACGCGCCAGCAAGGCCAATCCGAATCGCTGCGGCGAACCCAGTGGCAGATGACTCGCGGCAGCCGCGAGCCGCCGAGCCATCTCCCCCTCGCCGGCCTCCGCGGCCTGCCAGGCCAGGTAGAAGAAGAGCACCTGCGCCCATCCGGCCGGCGCCTCGCGGCTGTTGGCGTAGTGGGCGGCCAGGCGTAGCGCCTCATTGAAGTCGCCCGCCTCGCCTGACATGAAGATCGCATCGGTGTGCTTTGGACGGTGGTTGGCCTCACGGTAGGCACTCACGCAGCCGAGTGCCTTCGCCCAGTCGCCGCGGTCCAGCGCGATCTGGAGAGTCGTCCACAGATCGAGCGCGGTGACGTCCGAGAGCCGGCTGAGCATGATCGCCGTGACGGAGGCGAACTGGGTCCCCTGCTCATCTGTCTTCGTCCAACTGTGATAGATGGCGTTACTGACCACCAGGTTCGAGGCGCCACTAAGCAGGGTCCTGGCCAAGGTGGCCTGCGCCGAGGAACGGAACCGGGCAGGATCTATGTCGCCAGCAGAGCGCGCGCTCAGCTTCAGGCGTTGAGCCTGCCGAAAGGCAGGGTTGAGAATGACGGCGTACAACGCGGCGGCCTGCTGCGCTTCGTCTTGGGATGTCTGCGCCAGGGCCAGCCGGGTCTGAATGTGGCTCACCAGATGGCGCAGCCCATACTCGTCGCACTGCTCCCACCGGACCGTCTCCCACGATTGGCCGCGGTAGACGTCGATGATCTGCTGGTGCTGCTCCTGGGCATCGCACCAGAACTGGTCGGCGCGATCGTCGTCGAGCAGGAAGTCGCTGAAGGAGCGATGGTAGATGGTGTAGGTGCGCTGGCTCGCTGGCAGGCTGTGGTCGAAGTCCAGGAACTGACGCAGCTCGTTCAGCACCGGTCGCACCTGGCCCCTCGGCTTCCCGACGAACGCCGCGACGTGCGCTTCGGTCAAGGCTTCCTTCGCCACCAGGAGCGGGCCGAAGACCGCCGCGTAACGCTCGTTCCACGCGCCCATGTCGTTTGCAACCAGCCGCGCCAGAAACTGGCGGTAGGTCTCGTCGAGCCCGGCGGGGAACGCCGCCAGGGTCTCCCCGCTGATCGCTCCCGGCTCGGTCTCCAGATTCTTCAACAGGGTTCGCACGTAGAGAAAATTCCCCTCGCTCTTCGCTCGAACGGCCCGCGCGAGGTCATCGGGGGAGAGGCCCTCGGCGAGTTTCGCCGCCAACTGCGGTTGCGTCCCCAGAGCCTGCAGGACATGCCGTTTGACATCTGTAAGACTCTCGGCCAGCCCTGCGCCTGTGCTGAGTGAGCACCCGGTGACGTCCGACGGCGGGAAGCGGTCGAGCACCTCCCGCACCGGCCGGGTGGTCAGGATGAAGCGGACATCGGGCGGCAAGGTGGCCGTCTGCGCGAGCAGCGGCACGATCCCGACTTTCCCCTCATAGATCAGACCCTCATCCAGGCTATCGACGAGAATCATGACCTGCCCGTTGAAGCCTTGCCGGAAGAGTGCCTCGAGCGGCTCCCGGACCGCCCGGCCGAAGATGTCATCCGGCGATTGGCCGCCGATATCGAGCCGCTTGATGTCGAATGCGATCACCTGCCCGCCGGCGCCCACCTGCTCCGCGTGCTGCTCCACGTTGAAGTGGATCTCCGGCGCCCTGTTCCGCGCGATCAACACGAGGGCGTAATCCCGGTGGCGCCGCGCCAATTGGAGCGAGACCGACTCCGCAAAGACCCGGGGATCGGTCAGGCGGCGGTCCTGGGCGCGGCAAAAGTGGATCGCGCTCAAGAATTTGGGGCCGAGGGCCGGCAACCTGTCGGGCGGCAGGACCGTGCCCGCCGAGAACTGGCTGAGCCGGGCAGCGATGGCCGTTTTCCCACTGCCGGGCTCCCCCGCCAGGATGAAGAATCGCGGACCCGCAGGCTGGGTGAGCCAATCATTCAGCGCCTGAAAGACCCACTCCCGGCCGGTAAAGTCTTCTGTTCGCGCCGTGACGTAGCCGGCGAAATCGAGCAGCGGCTGCGCGGTGCTCTCGTCCATTGTCGTCTCCTCCCCCACACGACCGAGACCGATCAGTACTGGCACGTTGGTCATGTGCGCGTCCTGTCGCGTCAGCTGTCCGGCGCCACGTAGCGCAGGCCATAGACGGTGCCGGCGTCATCGCCGGCCAGGATAGTTACACCATCCGGTCCGAGCGCGATGTGCCCGAGCCCGCCATCCAGCGTGACCAACGCGATTCTCGCTCCCGTCTCCAGGTCCCACACGTTGAGGGTGTTGTCCCACCACGCGGTCGAGATCACCCGACGCCCGTCGGGAGTCACGGCCAGGGTGAACACTCGGCCACTGCCATCGAGCGTGCGCTCCTCGCGCCCAGTCCGCAGGTTCCACACCTTCACGCTCGTATCCGTTGCGGCGGAGAGCGCCCGGCGTCCGTCCGGCGTCACTGCCAGTGTGTACACCCGGTCGTTGTGCCCGGCCAGCGTCAACTCTTCCTGCCCTGTTTCAAGGGTCCACACCTTCAGCGTCCCGTCGGCCGAGGCGGAGACCGCTCTCTCTCCGCCCGGCGTGAGTGCCACGGCGAGGACCCGGTCGTTGTGGCCTGCGAGAATCTGCTCCTCCCGCCCCGTTGCCAGATTCCACACCCGCAAGGTGTGGTCCCACGAGGCGGAGACGGCCCGGGATCCGTCCGGTGTCACGGCCACTGCGTACACAGCGTCGGTATGGCCGCTGAGCGTGCGCTCCTCCTGCCCGGTCTCGAGGTCCCAGACCTTCAGCGTCCCATCGGCCGCACCTGAGATCGCACGGCGACTGTCCGGTGTCACAGCCACAGCCGCCACTCCCCTGCCGTGGCCGCTGAAGGTGTACTCTTCACGCTCGGCCTGCAGGTTCCACACTCGAAGGGTTCGGTCGACTGAGGCGGAGACGGCGCGACGGCCGTCGGGCGTGACGACGATGGCAGACACAGGGCCCGCGTGGCCGCCGAGCAGCCGCTCCTGACCTTCGGGTTGGAGATCCCAGACCCGCAGCCGGTGGTCCCAGGCAACCGAGATGGCGCGCCGCCCGTCCGGCGTCAGCGCCACCCGCGTCTCCACCACGAGGCCCGCCCAGTCGCGGATGAAGTCGTCTTCGCCGGTCACAGCGTAGGCCTGCACGATGTCGACGCCGATGAACCGCCCCTCTTTTTCTATTTTCTCCACCTGGACATTGACCTGAATCGGCGTGCCCTCGCGCTCCGCGGTGTCGTCGCTAATCACGATGGCCCACTGCCGGCCGGGCGCCTGCACATTGGCTTGCAGACTCCTGATCTTGTTGCCCTCCTCGTCGTTCGTGATGAAGTGCCCGCTGAGGTTGTACGTTCCCTGCAGAGATTCGACCTCTGAGAGCGTGGTCCCCAAGCGCCCGAGCAGCGAGTCATCATCCGAGATGGCGACGGCCCAGCGACCGAATGGCAGCACGATCATGGCGCGAAGCGCCGTAACAGGATTGCGGTCGGTGGCGGCGTCCGGCGCTTCAGTTCCGAGCCGCCCCAGCAGGGCCAGGTAGGGTTCTCGCAATTGGGCCAGCCGGGCGGCCGCCGCCTCGGACAGATCAAAGTGTCCCATCTCTACAGCACGGTTATGCACCTGCTGCGCGAGGAAGACCCGGTCCGGCCGTCCGTTCCAACCGCGCAGGTGCCGGGCCTCGCGCTCTAGCACCCGTTGCAGCGCCCTCACTCTCGACTGGGGCTGGCTCTCCGGCGGCAGGGCCACCACAGCGGTCGCCAGGTCGGTCAGCAGGGCGTCCACGCCCACGCGGCCAGACTTGGCCTCCAGAAAGCGGAAATCGGTCATGAGGGCGCCGAGGGCGTCGACCAGCTCCTGGCGGGTGCGTCGCTGGGCCGCCTGCTGAGCCCCTTCCGCGAGATGGGCCGGGGTGTGCTGCAACGCGTACTCATCGTCGCAACTGAGCCAGTCATCGGCGTACTCGTCCAGGAAGAACTCGGCGATGGCCTGGTTGGCCTCGCCGGGATAGACCTGGTATTCGGCGTCGGTCAGCAGGAAATCGCGGAAGGACTGGTGGTAGAGGCGGAAGGGGCCCTCGGGCAGGCTACCGGCCAGGTACTGGGCACTGGCCCGTAGAATATCGCCGGCTTCGGATGGAGGATGGCCGGTCACGCCGGCCATCTGGGTTCGGGTGAGGCCCTCGCCGCGCGCGACGGCCAGGACCCCCAGTACGGGACGGTACTGCTGGCTCCAGCGGTCCGGGTTGCGGGCGAGCTCGCGCCGCAGGAATTGGCGGTAGATATCGTCCAGCCCCTCCGGGAGTGTCAGGCGGTCGAGGTCGTCCAGGCGACCGGGGTGCGCGAGGAGCTCGTCCAATACGTATCGGGCGTAGAGGAAATTGCCCTTCCCGGCGAGGGCCACGCGGCCGGCGATCTCGGCCTGCTTCGGCGCCGGCAGCGCCTGGAGCCGGCGCTGCGTGTAGGCCCGCACGTCGTCGACATCCTCGGGAGCATCGTCGATGAGATCCAGGGCCGGCTGGCCGATGAGGCTGAGGACCCGCGGATCGGGGCGGCTGGTGAGAATCAGGCGCACCTGGGACGGCAAGTCGGCCGGACTATCGGTGGTCTGGCCCAGCAGGGTGACGATATTCTCGTCGGGGTTGTAGGTGAGGGCTTCGTCCAACGCGTCCACCAGGATGAGGATGGTCTCGTGAAAGTCGGGCGTGCAGAGCGCCTCGAGCGGCTTGCGCACCGCCCGGTCGAAGGCCGCCTGAGCCGAGAGGGTACCGATGTAGACGTTCTCGATGCCGGCGACGACGCCGCCACGCTCCACCCGGTCGACCTGCTGCGTGATGGTGATCTCTCGACCGCTCGTCTGCAGCAGGGCCTGCCCAAAGACGATGTAACGCTGGGCCAGGGTCTGCGAGAGCGCCTCAATGAAGCGCAGCGGGTCGCGGGTGCGGTCGTCGAGGGCCTGGCAGAAGTGGATGAAGGTCAGGCGGCCTGGGCCGAGGCGGGGAGAGTCGGCGGCCGCGGCTTCGCCACGACCCATCTGAACGAGCCGGGCTGCGAGGGCTGTCTTGCCGCTGCCCGGTCCCCCCGTGACGAGGAAGACCCGCGCCGCGCCGGCCGCCAGCCA
>DOUV01000751.1 GCA_003520455.1 Chloroflexota bacterium
CAGGCCACGGAGCGCTGTGGCCAGTGCCGTCGGATCGCCGGGACCCACAAGCAGGCCGGTGACTCCATCCACGACAATCTCGGGCACACCGCCGGCATTCGCGGCGACGACCGGCTTCGCAAGAGCACCGGCTTCGATCAGCACGCGGCCGAAGGGCTCAGGGGTGGTCGAGCAGTGCGCCAGCACATCGAGAGCGCCGACGACGCGGGGCGTATCGGCCCGGTAGCCGGTGAAACGCACAATATCGGTCAGATCGAGATCCCGGGTCATCTGCTGAAGCTCGTCCCAGTAGCCACTGCTCTGCGGGCTGGATGCCCCCACAATGAGGGCACGGAGCTGGGGGAGATCGGCGCGGAGCTGTGACAGCGCCTGGAGGAAGATGCGCTGCCCTTTCCACGCCTCCACTCGTCCCACCAGTCCCACCAACCAGACGTCCTCATCCCAACCAAACTCCCGCCGCATGGACTCCGCCCCGGCGGCTCGGGCGCGGTAGGCCGCGAGATCCAACGCGTTGAGGATCACTGTCCCCCGCTCTGGCGCAACGCCCTGGCGGCGGTGGTCGGCGGCAATCGCCTTGGAAATGTAGATCAAGTGGTCAACGGCGTGGAGCAGCAGCCGCTCCACAGGACCGAGAGCATCCCAATCGCGTACGTGGACCACACACGGGCGCCCGGCGAGGGCTGCGGCAAGAATACCGATGTGATCGAAGCCGACGCGCCCGTTACAGTGGACCAGGTCGGCATCGAGAGCGCGAAGGCGTGCCGCGATGTGCCGGGCCTGTGGCACGCTGTGGCGCAAGAACTTCAGTGTGAAGCCCACCCCGTGATAGACGCGCCGTCCAGGACCGGAGCGCTGGAGTTGCTGCGTGAGCGGGTTCCGCCGGGCCGCCTCAGTCACCCTCCCGCGCGGGAGGTCGTTCGGACGAGCGATGTCCAGACATTCCGTCGTGGCCCCGGCCGCGGCGAACGCGGACAGGACGTTGGTGCGAGCGAAGGTCAGAACATGGGGCGTCCAACGCCGCCGGTTGAGCGCCTGGAGCAACTGGAGGAGGCTCTCGCTCGAGCCACCGGGCATGGCGGCCGCTTCGATGAAGACTACTGTAGGCATTGGCTAATCGGCGGCAACGTGGATGTGCTCGTCATCGCTCGTGATCATGGCCTGCTTGACAACACTTTCGATAAACTCGAGCAGGAAGGCCAGGACGAGTCCGGCGACGATACTGACCACCGCCCCGAGGATGAGCAGGCGCGAGGCGCTCGTGCGGAACGGCCGGTCGGAGGTCCGGACCGGGTTCGTAACCTGAATGAACCCTGATTTCAGCGCCTGATTCTCCTTGAGAATCGCTTCGCTCTGCTTTCCGTAAAGGAAGTTGAAATTGGCTTCGGCGCGGGCCAGGCGCTCCTGGATATCGGCCAACTCAGCCTGCAAGCCGATATAGCTGGCGAGTTCGGCCTCGCGGGCGGCGATCTGCTGGTTGAGCTGATCGAGTTGGATCTGAGTACTCTCGGCCAGCGCCTGCTGCTCGATGAGTCGATCGCCGTAGTTGCGAGCCTGGCCCAGCCAGAACGTGGCCGTTGCGCTTGCTTCGCGCCTGGTGGCCTCCTCCGCGCTGTTCGTCGCAGCGTCCATCTGAGTCTTGTAGAAATCGACCAGCGCCGCGGCCTGCAGAGACTGCGATTGCACGTTGTCGCGCTGGCTGCGGAGCGAGCGCAGCGCGTCCTGGGTCGCTAAGATCTCACGATCGAGATCCGCCAGGTTGTGGCGCTGCTTGAACTTGAGGAGCGCCTCGCGGGCCTCGCTGACCTGCTGGTCGGCAGTCTCCAGCTCGCCGGTCAGAAATTCCCGCGTCACAGTGGCGGGCCGTGCCTGGAGCTGGCGGTAGGTCGTCAGCGTCTGGTCCACCAGCGTCGTCAACACCTTCTCGGCCTCTTCTGGGGAAATGGCGGCGTAGGTGACGTTGATGAAGGCGCCATCGGTGCTGTTTGAAATATTGGCCTTGAGTGTCGGAGGGCTGATGCCCAGGCCAGTCGCTGCAATGGTGGTAAACGCCACAGTATCGCTGTAGAGGGTCTGGATGAAATCGGCCTGGGCCTGGGTGATCTCATCGCGCGAGGCCGCGGCGCGGAACTGCTCGAAGAGCGACACCTCCCCGGGGGCCGCGGCGACGACCTGCAGGCGGGTCGAAGAGTGGTAGAGCGGCTTCTCGTTGACCTTCGAGACGCCGATGACGGCCAGGGTCACGCTCAGCAAGAGCGCGATGAGCCACCAGCGTTTTCGGATCACACGCCAATAGACCAAGAACTCGGTTGTGTCCATAACACTCGTTTCCGTTCCCGTGATCCCGGCCCGGCCGCTGCCACAGAATGGCCCGAGCGGCCGCGCCCGTCAGGCCGCCTGTTCGATTGAACGCCTTACCGCGGCCGATTGACGCGCCGCCAGGGCCACCTCGACGTATTGGCTGATGGCCTCGACTCGCAAGCCCCAGTCCTGACTGGCGGCGTGGCGCTGGCGCGCGTCGACGCGGGCCGGGTCGCTCTCAGTTCGAGCCCGGTGGATCTGCTGGACGAATTCCTCGGTGTCACCGGCGACGTAGACCAGCTCGCGCGCGTCGTCCAGCATCTCCAGATCGATGCCGACGACCGGCAGGCCCGCGGCCAGATATTCGTTCAGCTTGAGCGAGTTAATGTTCTCGGTCCAGCGGGTGCGCGTGTAGGGGAGCAGGCCGACGTCGCAGGCGGCGACGGCTGATGGCACTGCTGCCGCCGCGCGCACCCCCGCGTAGTGCACGTTGGGGCGGGCCAGGAGCTGCGCCCAGGTGATGAGATTGACTCGCGTGTCGAGCGGGCCGACGAACAAGAGGGTCGCATCGGCGTGGCCCTCGGCCACCGCGAGCAGCAACTCCAGGTCAATCTTGGGATTGATGGCGCCGACGTAGCCCAAGATCGGCCGCTTGAGGCTCGCGAGGGCCGGATCGGGCTGAGCCTGGCTGAAGGCGGCGGCAGCGACTCCATTGGGCACCCAGACCACATTAGTGCGAGGCTTCTGCCTGGCTTCCAACAGCGACCGGCTGGTCACGACCACCAGATCGGCCATCGTCAGCAGCTCCCGCTCCTTCGCAATCAGCTCGGTGCGCACCTCAGCATCCTGGGTATAGGCACTGTACTCATCGACCACGTGGTAGATCACAAGTTGCTCATCCCAGCAGCCGATCTGATCACCCAGCGTAGGGTTGAAGAGCCACAAGAGCGGGCGCCGCAGTCCCAGGCGCCCGAGCGTGAAGCGCAGCGGGGCTTCGCGCAGCATCCGCGTGATCGTGGCGTACGGCCGGCGGCCGGTGAGCGGCGCAAACTGGGGCGTGTGGTAGACCCAAATATTGGGCCAGGGATGGGAGAGTCCAACCCGCCAG
>DOUV01000398.1 GCA_003520455.1 Chloroflexota bacterium
GCGCTGGCCCAGGCCGACGTGGGCATGGCCATCGGCTCGGGCACCGACATCGCCAAGGAGACCGGCCACGTGATTCTGATCAAGGAAGACCTGCGCGACGTGGTGATCGCCCTGGAGGTGGCCAAGGCGACGATGCACAAGGTGAAGCAGAACCTGTTTTGGGCCTTCGCGTACAACACGGTCTTCGTGCCGGTCGCGGCCGGCCTGCTGTACCCCTTTTTCAAGCTGGTGGTCAGCCCGGAGCTGGCGGCCTTGCTGATGGGGCTCAGCTCGGTGACGGTGACGCTGAACACCCTGTTGCTGCGCGGGTACCGGCCCTCGCTCACACTTGAGGCGCCGGCGCAGGTCGTCGAAGCGGGGGCGGCGGCTTGAAGCCGTTCGTGATGCGTGATGCGTGATGCGTGAACGAATCCTTCACGCATCATGCATCACGGATCACGTCCCACGCCAGGGAGCAAGCCCTGTGGGGTTTCCCCAGGCGAGGAGTTCTCGCTTGGGCATCCCCCGCAGGGGGACCTCTGAACGGTTACCTACAGACGGAGGTGGGCTGTGCAAGTCGAACCGCAAACCGGGCTGGTCAGTACTTTGGTCTACTTGGGGATCTCCCTCGGGTTGGGGCTGGCCTTCTTCGCGGTGACCAGCCTGAGTGGGGGCCACGAACCCATCGCCCGCTACGGTGGGGCGGTGTGGGTCTTCTTCCTGAGCCTGATCATCACGATGCCAGTGGTGAATAGTTACTTCAAGCGACGGAGCGTTTAGGGGTGTTGGCACCCGGCACCGCCGCGTGCCACACCTCACTCTGGATGATTGTGCGAGCGGTGGGCTCCCGAAGGGAGGGCGTGTCATGAAGCCCCAATTGCATCGCTCCGGCCTGTCGGAGACGATGGTGCTGACCCTGGCCGTCTGGCTGTGCAGTTTGGTCCTGATCGGCCTGATCGTGGCCCCGCTGCTCGGCCTCAGAGCGGCCGGGACAGCCGCGGTCGGGCTGTTAGTGGCACTTCTGGTGATCTGCTGGGGCATCTGTGTCTACCGGCTGCCGGGGAGTGGGGACCAACTCTGATGAGTGGAGGGTGTAGGGGGTTCTGCGTGTGGCGCCGCCGCGCGCGCCCCTCACCCAGAGCGATACGGAGGCGATAATGGTTACGAAAACAACGGATGCCGGGATCCAGGTCAGACCCCGGCCGACCGGCATGACCTTCTGGGACAAGCTTGACGAGCGGCTCGGACTCTCGGCGCTGGCGTACCCGGTGCCCGCGCACGCCAACCGCCTGCCCTATCTGTTGGGAGGCATTACGTTCGTCGGGTTCCTCGTGCTCCTCGTCACCGGAGTGCTGCTGGCCCAGTTCTACCATCCCCACCCGGCCGATGCCCACGAGAGCGTGATTTTCATCATCACGCAGGCACCGTTCGGCGATGTCATCCGCAGCATCCACTTTTGGAGCGCCAATCTGGTGATCATCACCGCGGTGCTGCACCTGATCCGGGTCTTCACGACGGGGAGCTACAAGCGGCCCCGCGAGGCCAATTGGCTGGTGGGGCTGGGCCTGCTGGCGGTCACCTTGGGGTTTGCCTTCACGGGCACGGTGTTGAAGTGGGACCAGGAGGGGGTTGAAGCGCTGGCCCACAACCGCGAGATCGGCGAGCTGCTGGGACTGGGGGGCGTCTGGTTCACCAGCGAGTTCACTCGCAGCGTGCCCATCCTGACCCGATTATACCTGGGGCACGTCACCCTGCTACCGGCGGCCTTCACGCTGCTCATCATCGTCCACGTCTACCTGATCAAGCAGCTCGGTATCTCGCCCCGCGCCACCGCCGAGGCGACCTCGGGGCCGCCGATGAAGGAGCAGGGCGCCTCGCGCTTCACCACCCACCTGCGGCGGATGGCCGGTTACGGCTTGCTGCTGTTGGCCCTGGCCGCGCTGCTGGCCCTGCTCTGGCCGGCACCCCTGGGCCAGGCCGGCGTCCCCGGCGCCGAGGTCACCAAGCCCCCCTGGATGTTCTTGCCCTTCTACCCGTTGGAGGATCTGTTCGGCATCCGGGGGTTACTGATCAGCAGTGTCGTCCTCTTCTCCCTGCTGGCCCTGGTGCCCTTCGTGGACCGCTCGCCCTGGCTCTCTCGGCGCCGGCGGCAGTGGATCATTGTTGCCGGCATCATCCTGCTGGTGCTGCTGATCGCCCTGGCGAGCTATGCCTGGCTCAGCCGGCCGGTCCCTCACCTGATGGAGTTAGTTACCCCCGGCTCGCCCTGAGGGGCGCCCCCAGGCGAGTGCCAGACGCCTCGCCCTGAGGGGCGGTCCCCGGCGAGTACCTCGCTTTGGGGCGTACCCCGCGGGGTAGGGCGCCCCCCATAGGGGGGAAGCACGGGGGCTTGTCCCTGGCGCCGCGACGTGACGCCGCGTCCGAGACCATAGGCACCCTGACAAGTGCCCTGCCTGAGACGAGTCCCAGGCGCGAAGCTGGTTACAGTCCAGCGCTGGCTCTACAGGTTTTCCACGGTGGGAGACTCGCCACCGCAACCGGCGAACCTATACGATTGTTAATAACCGTTGCTCCGCAAGCGGAGTGTCTTACCAAAGAGTATAGCACGGGGGTGCGACAGAGACAACGTGTTGGCCTTGTAGCCTACGGCCATTGTTTTCGGTCGCGCTCCAATTCCGCTCCCGCTTGCAAGCGGCAGCATCCTTGGAGCGATTTTCCGTGAAAGAAGCAGGGAGCATGATGTTATACAAGACGCTGATACGGGTGCTGGGTGGCTTTTTCCTCCTCGACGGCATCCTCCTCTTCGCCTTCGGCCGGACCTACGTGCGCCCCTGGCAACGGGGTCCCGGCACGAGCCTCTATCACCGGGCGATGGGCTGGCTGGCGGAGCGGCCGAACTGGCTGCTGCGCACAGCCGGCGCTGCCGAAGCCGGCCTGGGGCTGGCTGTGCTGAGACAGGCCCCGGTGGGGGTCCAATCGCTCTACCACATCGCTGCCGGTGTTTACGATGCGATAGCGCCCGCCTGGACGGACTGGGGGTACCGCGACGCCTATCTCGCCCTCGACCGGACCCTCTCGGCCTCCCTGCCAGCCGGTGGGCGCATCCTGGAGCTGGGCTGTGGCACGGGAGCCAACCTGGAACGATTGCTGAGCCTGGGTTTGCCCTTCGGCTCGTATACCGGGGTCGACCTGTCTGAGGATATGCTGGCCAGGGCCCGGACGAAGTTCGGCCAGGTGGCAAACGCCCAGTTTCACCGCCTGGACCTGATGGCCGACCCCCTGCCGGGTGGGCCCTTCGACCTCATCATCTCGACCTGGGTGTTCGAGCACCTGCCTGAACCAGGGCGGGTGGTGGAGAAGGCCTGGCAAAGCACGCGGCCCGGGGGCTCCATGGTTCTGCTTTTTGAAATCGAGACGGACGCCTGGCGCGACCGTTTGTTACAACCTGTGTGGCGCTTTTTCAGCGCGCACCTGCTCCCAGAGGAAGAGTATCGGTGCATCCCAGGTCTGGTATCGCTCGATTATTTTACCAGCCTTGGGCCGACGTTGGCGTTGGTCGTCTCACGGAAGCCCAAAGGATCGCCCCATGGTGAGACGAGCCGGGCCAGTGAAGAGACGCGTGACGGAATGTCCACGCCGACTGTTGAAAGGCCAGGGTAGACGGCTGCCGCCAGATGGGCATGTTGCGTGGCAAAGTGGTTGTCGAGTAGGGCCTTGAAATGCGGTGGAAGAAGAAAGGGAGAAAAGCGATGCGTACCCGAAGTTTCCACTCGGTCTGGACCAGCTTCACTGTGGTGCTGACGTTGCTGCTGGCAGCGGGCGTCAGCACTGTGCCTGCCTCCGCCCACGGCGAGGCGACCTTGATGGTGACCCCCGAGGTGGTGATGCCCGGTGGCACCATCACGGTCACCGGCGAGGGCGTCGAAGCGGGCGAGAGTTTCACCATCACTGTGGAGGGCATGAGCTTTCAGGCCACCCTGGGGACGGTGACCGTAGGCGACGACGAGGATTTCCATCAAGAGTTCACTGTCCCCGCCGACATCCCGCCGGGCATCTATCAAGTGAAAGCCACCAGTGCCGAGGGTGAGGTGCTGACGGCTGAGTTGACCGTGGAGGCCGGCCCGGCCAGCGCAGAGCGGGCGGCTCCGGCCGAACCCTCGGC
>DOUV01000135.1 GCA_003520455.1 Chloroflexota bacterium
AGCTCGTCGTGCGCGATTGTGCCTCGTTTGGACTCCCGGCGTGGGTCCGCATCGCGCCCCAGGTCCCTGCGCTGAATGACCGCCTGATTGCGGCGCTGGAGCAACTCCCGTGAGCGACCGCTGGCCACCGTGGCTGCCGCGCTTCCGCGCCGCCGACGCCGGGCTGTGGCGGGGCGGTCTGGTGCCCCTCGAGAGTTACCGCTACGCCGACCTCGATGTGCGCGCCCACCAGGATTTCTGGAAGCATGCGGGCAGCGGCCTGTTTCCCAAACTGCAGGCCGAGGTGGTGGCCTGGCGCGAGGAGTTTGCTTTGCCGGCTGAGGGACTGCGGGCCGATCATCCCAATGCTTTCTTCGCCTGGCGCGAGCGCTACTCGCGCCGGACGGTTGAGGGCGCAGCCGGCAGTCTCTTTCCACGGCTCGGGCTGCCGGCGCTCTACAAGGTGGCGTGGCAGGGTTGGCTCCTCTGGAATGAGGTCATCTGGCTCGACGATGCGAAGGTTCAGGTGGGCGGGCTCGATTTCGAGCAAGCCCACGGCGACTGGATCGAGGTACGCATCTACCGCGAGACCCGCCCGCAGGATTTGCTCGCCGCGCGGGTGAAGCTCGAACGGGCCTGCCAGACGCTGCTCGGCCACCCGCCGCGCCGCCAGCGTCCCCAACGCCACCTTCAGCGCGACGTCCAACTCTACCGTTGGGTACGGAAAGAGGGGATGAGCGCCACCGAGGCCGCCCACCGCTGGAACGCTCGCCAAACCAGCCGCTACAGCGATGACTTCGCCGAACTGCTGGCCCAGGGTCTCTCCCCAGAGGAGGCCGAGCAGTGGCTCGAGGGCGGCTATGCCGAGCCGGCTTTGGACGCGGCCACGGTGCGAGCCGCTGTCGCCCGCCTCGAACGGGAGCTGGCGCCGGCGGGGCGAGCGTGAGCCCGCGGGTTTGATTCGTGATCGCAGCCGGCAGGCGTACGCCAAAGTCGATACTTTCGCGTACGCCTGCCCGCCACACTATTGATAGGATGGAGGACACGATGGGTGAGGAAGAGCGCCGCCGTGCGCGCCAGCTCAAGATCAAGAAGGGGTTGGTCATCATCAACACCGGCACCGGCAAAGGCAAAACGACAGCCGCGCTCGGCATCCTGATGCGGGCCTGGGGCCGCGACATGCGGGTCGGTGGCGTGCAGTTTATCAAGAATGAGGGTGCCAGTTTCGGCGAGCTCAAAGCCGCCAGGCGCATGGGCATCGAGCTGACTCCGATGGGCGATGGCTTCACCTGGACCAGCCGCGACAGAGACGAGACGCAGGCGAAGGCGCTTCACGGGTGGGAGATCGCCAGGCAGAAAATCACCAGCGGCGACTACGACATCTTCCTGCTGGACGAATTCACCTACGTGATGCACTACGGCTGGCTGTCTCCTAAGGAGATCGTGGCCTGGCTGGGCGAGAACAAGCCCGAGATGCTCCACCTCATCATCACCGGCCGGTACGCGCCGCCCGAGTTGATCGAGTTCGCCGACCTCGTGACGGAGATGACCCTGATAAAGCACCCGCTGAAAGAGCAGGGCATCCGCGCGCAGCGCGGGATCGAGTATTAGAGCTTGAAGATCGAAGAGTAACGGCGGATTCCCAATCCGAGCATCACGTGCAAGAGCGCCAATCGCCAGGCTCTCATCTCTACACTAGAGGGGAAAAGCTTCGAAGAGTGTGGAATCTTTGTTGAGGAAGTATATGGAGAAGCCAGAACCGAATGAGCGGGGGTTTCTGTTCCTGACCCACGCCGACACCGACCTGCTTGCTCTGGCACACGCCAGTGAAGGGTTGCCGGCGGGATTCCCGCGGGTGTGCGCCGAGAATCTCATGGCGCTGAAGGACAGCGGGGACGTGCGCCGCTTCCTCCACGAGGCACTCCCGGCCGCGGAGGTGGTCGTGGTGCGGTTGCTGGGCGGCAAGGCAAGCTTCGCCCACGGGTTCCAACAACTCCGCAGGCACTGCCGCGACGAGGGCAAGGCGTTGATCGTGCTCTCCGGGACCGACGTGCCCGACCCCGAGCTGACCGCTGCCTCGACGGTACCGGTCCCGGTGATCCACGACGCCTACGCCTATTTCCATGCCGGCGGGAGCGCCAACCTCCAGCAGCTCCTGCGCTTCCTCAGCGACCACCTGCTTGCGACCGGCTTCGGGTACGATGCGCCGGTGGAGCAGCCAGCGCATGGTCTCTACCATCCGCGCCTGGGTGGCCTGACGAGCCTCGAAGCCTGGCTTGCCCAGGCTGACCGCTCCAAGCCAGCGGTGGGCATCCTTTTCTACCGCTCGCATTGGATGAGCGGCAACACCGGTTTCATCGACGCGCTCGTCGCGGCCGTCGAGGAACGCGGCGCCAACGCGCTTCCGGTCTTCACCAACAGCTTGAAGGAGTTGCAGGTGAGAAGGTTCCAGGTTGAAGGTTCACCTCCCCAACCGGCAACCTTCCAACCGATTCAGTGGCCGGCGGCCTTCGAGTTCTTCGTCGATCCAACGACGGGCGAGAACCTGCTCGATGTGCTGATCTCAACCCTGAGCTTTGCCATGGGCAGCGTCAACCCCGATGGTCCGACCCTGAGCGACTGGTCGGTGGAGGCGTTCAGGGCTCTGGACGTGCCGGTCCTTCAGGCGATTGCCAGCGGCGCCCGGCAGGCAACATGGTCGGCTTCAGGGCGCGGGCTCAACCCGCTCGACACGGCGATGAACGTGGCCCTGCCCGAGTTCGACGGCCGGATCATCACAGTGCCGGTCAGCTTCAAGGGGGGAATGGCCCCCCAAAACAAGAGCGGGAGCAACGGTATGGACCCGGCGACCTCGTCTATGCAGGTGACGAGGTACGTTCCTGTACCCGAACGGGTCGACCGGTTGATTGGGTTGGCCCTGCGATTCTGCGCCCTGCGGCGCAAGCCCAATGGCGCCAAACGCGTGGCCTTCATCCTGACGAACTCGCCGGGGAAAGCCGCGCGCATCGGCAACGCGGTCGGTCTGGACGCGCCGGCCTCGTTGATGCGGCTCTTCGCCGCGATGCAGGCGGCGGGCTACCGGATCGAGAAGCTACCACCCAACGGCGACGCGCTGATCCACACGCTCATCGAGCGCTGCTCGTACGACACCGACCTCCTGACCGACCGGCAACTCGTGCAGGCTGCGGGAAAGGTCGATGACGCGACCTACCGCCGCTGGCACGCTGGCCTGACTGCGAAGCAGCGGGCGCAGATGGATGGACAGTGGGGCGCGGCGCCCGGCACTGCCTTCCACCACGAGGGCCACCTGGCCTTTGCCGGGCTCGAACTCGGCAACGTCTTCGTGGCGCTGCAGCCGCCGCGCGGCTACGGGATGGATCCCAACGCGATCTACCACACGCCGGACCTCCCGCCACCCCATCACTACCACGCCCTCTACCGCTGGCTCAGCACCGGCCAGGCCGAGGGCGGTTGGGGGGCAGACGCCATCGTCCATGTCGGCAAGCATGGCACCCTCGAGTGGCTCCCGGGTAAGGCCGTTGGTCTCTCGCAAGATTGCTACCCCGACACCTTCCTGGCAGACATGCCATTCTTCTACCCCTTCATCCTCAACAACCCCGGCGAGGGCGCTCAGGCCAAGCGCCGCACCCATGCCGTCATCGTCGATCATCTGATCCCGCCGATGACCAGCGCCGACCTGTACGGCGAATTGGCCGAGCTCGCCCAACTGGTGGACGAGTACTACCAACTTGAAGCGACCGACCCGACCAAGCTGCCCCTCCTCCAACAGCAAATCTGGAAGCTGATCCAGAAATCCAGGCTTGACGAAGAGATCAAGCACTTCATGCACGAGGACCATGGCGACCATACCCACGGCTGGGACGATGAAGTAACCGAGGACGGGACGCCCGTCGCGCTCACGGAGATGCGCGGCAAAGATTTTTCCCATCTTATGGAGGATATCGACGGCTATCTCTGTGAGTTGCAGGGCGCCCAGATTCGCGACGGCCTTCACATCCTGGGCTGCGCCCCGGAGGGCGCAATGCTGATCGATCTGCTCCAGGCGCTCACTCGCCTGCCCAACCTCGACGTGCCCGGACTGCGCGAAGGGGTCGCCGGCCTCTTTGGCTTCACGCTCGATACGTTATTCGCTGAGCCGGGCCGAAGACTGTCTGAGGTTGAAAGGTTGCAGGTTCCAAAGGTGGAGGTTGGGCATGGGCCCATTGTCACCGCCGCCGACGCCATCGAGGCGATTGACAGGCGCTGCCACGCCCTGCTCGCCTCGCTCCAGGCTCGCGATTTCGACGCGGCCGGCGTCGACGATGCGATCCGCACCGTACTTGGCGACGCCGGGGCAACGTCCTCAGCCTGCAAGCTCCAGCGGACGCTCACCTTCGTCTGCAGGCACCTCGTCCCAGCGATTCGCCGGACGGACGACGAGATCACGAACCTCGTGCGTGCGCTCGATGGCCGCTACATCCCCGCGGGCCCGTCAGGGGCGCCGACCCGCGGCATGGCCCACGTGCTGCCCACCGGGCGAAACTTCTACACCGTGGACCCCCGAGCCCTGCCGAGCCAGACCGCCTGGCACGTCGGCGAGCGGCTGGCGGCGGAGTTGCTCGAACGCTATCTGGCCGAGGAGGGTGCCTATCCGGATCGCGTCGGCCTCAGCATCTGGGGCACGAGTGCGATGCGGACCCACGGCGATGACATCGCTCAAATCTTCGCGCTGATGGGTGTGCGCCCCGTCTGGCAACCCGCCAACCGGCGCGTCACCGGGGTCGAGGTGATCCCGCTCGCCCAGTTGGGTCATCCGCGGGTGGACGTCGTCGCGCGCATCTCCGGCTTCTTCCGGGATGCCTTCCCCCACCTGATCGAACTCCTCGACGCGGCCGTGCGGCTCGTGGCCGAACTGGACGAGCCGACCGACCGAAACTTCGTGCGCCGGCACTACCTGGCAGCGCTCGCCCAGGGGATCGCGCGGGGACTGAACGCCAGCGACGCCCGTCGCCGGTCACTCTACCGCGTCTTCGGCTCCAGGCCGGGGGCCTATGGCGCCGGCATCCTCCCCCTGATCGACGAGCGCAACTGGCAGACCCAGGCCGATTTTGCCGAGGCCTACCTGAACTGGGGCGGTTACGCCTACACCGCCGAGGAGTACGGCGTGGATGCGCGCAGCGAGTTCCGCGCCGCGCTCTCAACCGTGCAGGTCGCAGCGAAGAACCAGGACAACCGGGAGCACGACATCTTCGACTCCGACGACTACCTCCAGTACCACGGCGGCATGATTGCCTCGATCCGTGCCCTCACCGGTCGCGCCCCCAAGGCCTACTTCGGCGACAACGCCGACCCCGACCGGGTGAAAGTGCGCGACCTCAAGGAAGAGGCGGCGCGCGTCTTCCGGAGCCGGGTCGTCAATCCGAAGTGGATCGAGAGCATCATCCGCCACGGGTACAAGGGTGCGCTCGAGCTCGCCGCGACCGTCGACTACCTCTTCGGCTACGACGCGACGGCCGGCGTGCTGGAAGACTGGATGTACGAGCAGGTAACCGAGGCCTACCTGCTCGATGAGCAGATGCAGGCCTTTTTCGAGCGCTCGAGCCCGTGGGCGATGCAGGCCATCACCGAGCGCCTGCTGGAGGCCGTTCAACGTGGCCTCTGGTCGCAGCCGAGCCCCGAGATGCGCGAAGCGCTCACCGATCTGTACCTGCACGCCGAGGGGCTCGTGGAAGCAAAGGTGACAGCATGATGTATCCCTTCACGGCCATCGTCGGCCAGTCTCAAGTCAAAACGGCCCTCCTGCTCAACGCCATCAACCCGGCCATCGGTGGGATCTTGATTCGCGGCGAGAAGGGCACTGCCAAGAGCACCGCCGCTCGCGCCCTGGCCGCGCTGCTCCCACCGATCGAGGTTGTGGCTGGCTGTCCATGGCCTTTCGCCCCCGACGAAGTGCCTGACGTTCTCTGGCCGCCCGGCAATGGTGCCGGTGCGGGCCCGAAGGCCGAGGCGCGGAAGGAATCCGGCCCACCTTTCAACCGTCAGCTTTCGACCTGCTCCCGTCCCGCCCCCTTCGTCTCACTGCCGATCGGGGCCACCGAGGACCGGTTGCTCGGCACGCTCGACATCGAGCGCGCCCTCCAGACCGGCGAGCGCCACTTCGAGCCAGGCCTGCTCGCCGCGGCCCACCGCGGGGTGCTCTACGTGGATGAGGTCAACCTGCTGGGCGATCACCTGGTGGACGTGTTGCTCGATGCCGCGGCGATGGGTGTGAACCGGGTGGAGCGCGAGGGCCTGAGCGTCGAACACCCGGCCCGCTTCATCCTCATCGGCACCATGAACCCGGAGGAGGGTGACCTCCGCCCACAACTTCTCGATCGCTTCGGGTTGGCGGTCGAAGTGGCCGGGCCGCGTGAGCCCGAGGCGCGGACTGAGGTGGTCCGGCGGCGCCTCGCCTGGGAGAACGAC
>DOUV01000444.1:0-13393 GCA_003520455.1 Chloroflexota bacterium
GAGGCCGTCCACGAAGTCGCCCGGCTCGCGGGCGCGGCCGGGTTCTTGCGGGAGCGGCTGATCCACATCAACTACGAGAGCTGGCGCGAGTTCCTGACCAAACAGGTCGAATTCGCCCGCTATGAGGCGCGCACCCGGCGTGCCACCGGGCACGCCGCCCGGTGGCACAACCTCGTCCTCCAGCCGCCGCGGGCCTTCCACCGGCGCTACGTCGTCTGGCAGGGGTGGCGCGACGGGTTGCTCGGGCTCTGGCTGAGTGCCCTCATGGCCGGCTTCGACTTTTTGAGTTGGTGGTATCTCTGGCGAGGGGCACCGGATGGCGGTCACCGGATGCGCTCCGCGCACAACGGATACACGGATACTGGCGGGTGAACGGATGGGCTGCGCGGGCGGGAGATAAACGGATGATGGCGGGCGGAGGCAGGGGATGGTCCGAAGCGAGGTCAGCCGTCGCCGGGCAAGGATGCCGAGCGTGAACGTCTGGGGAGGTCGCGACAAGCGGAACACGGATCGGGCGGTGAAATAGACAAACGGATGGGTGAGAGCCCATCCGTTTGTCCGTTGTTCTATCCGGTGACCTGTTGTGTTATCCGTTATCCGAGCTCGGGGACAATCAGCCCGTAGTTGCCGTCACGCCGGCGGTAGATGACGTTGACAGCCCCGTCGTCGGCATTGTAGAAGACGAAGAAGGTGTGGCCGAGCAACTCCATCTGCTCGATCGCTTCGTCGGCGTTCATGGGTGACATCACGAACCGCTTGGTCCGGACGATGGGCCGGCCTGTTTCTTCTTCCTCCTCCTCCTCCTCAAGCTCCACAGGCGGTGTTTCGCCCCACTCTTCCTCATAATAGCCGTTCCGGTGGCGCACGGCGCGGCGCTTGCCCTTGTAGCGCGCGATCTGGCGGTACATCGTATCAAGGACTGTGTCTACGGCCGCGAAGAGGTCTGCGGAGCGCTCCTCGCCGCGCAGGATCATCCCTCGCCGGTCGAAGAGGGTAACCTGCACGACCTGGCGCTGCTCAGGGTTACTGGTGGCTTCTTCGGCAAGCTCGACCCGGGCCTCGGTGAGCGTCGGCAAGTAGCGGTCGAGCTTGCCGATCTTCCTGTCAATATATTGCCAGACCCAGTCTGTCACCTCCACATTTTTACCCTTGATCGTGAGTTGCATACGCATTCCTCCTTCCGAGGGCCGGCCGCAGTGAAGCGGCCGGACAATGGAGCCCCGATGCTAGCAAGCGATGCGGGGTTCGTCAACCTACGGTCGTCGAAACGATAGTGTTTGCTGAGAAACTCTATCATAGGGCCGGGTCAGTGTCAGAGCCCATACCGCGGTGGCCCCACGAGTGCGGAGAGTCGCGGCGCAGGCTTCTAACGTCGCTCCACTCGTACAAACGTCGTCGATTACGAGCCAGCTTCCTCCAGATACACTTGCAGCCGCCACAAAGGCCCCCGCGACGTTGTTGCGGCGAGCCGCGCGATCAAGGCCGACTTGTGGGGGCGTTGCGCGGATGCGTTGGAGCAGTGTGGGGTGGAAGGACAAATAATTGTGGCGGGCGAATGGTTGGGCCAACAGATACGATTGGTTATAGCCGCGCTCGCGCAATCGCTCTGGGTGCAGCGGAACCGGAATGACCCCATCGACCGGGACTCCAGTCGACTGCCAGCGCTCGGTCAGGAGTGCGGCAAGCGGCGCGGCGATATTCTGACGGCGGGCGTACTTCAGCGCGTGAATCGCCTGTTTGAGAAGGCCGGCGTGCGGGCCGACGACGCGAAGCCCATCGAGGGCTGAGGCAGTCCGCGGTAGCTGACGGCAGAGCATGCAGAGATCGGAACCGGCGCCGCGCCGGGTGAGCGGGAGATCGCATCGGGCGCAGCGTGGTTCTGAGAAGCGGTCAACCGAGACCAGGCAGGTTGCACAGAGAACAGTGCCAGGTGCACGGCAGCCCAGGCAACGAGGAGGAAAGAGGAGATCGAGTAGCACCCCAATTGGACGTTGCAATCGGTCGCGAAGCGTCCGGGGCCAAGCTAGTGGCGCATGTTGAGTCCTCCTTGATAACTTTAAGGATACTCGTAGGTCTGTCCCTTTGTCAAGCGGGATATCACCGGTTTAGCCGGGCGAGATGTCATTGCAGATCAAAGAGGAGTTGGTCGCCGGGTTGGGTCTGGCTCAGGCGAATTGTGTCGGGTGGGAGTTCGAGGACGGCCTGGCAGCCTCGTACAAATGGGCCGATGCGGTTGGGTGGCATCGCCTCGTCCAGGCGGAGCACGCGGTTGGTTCCATCCAGGTAGATGACATCAATTGGGAACCGCATGCCGAAGCTGTGAATGGAGTGCTCGGGGATGAGAAGCAGGCCGCTGCCCTGGGCTAATGCCCGGCGGAACATGAAGCCGCGCAGCCGCGCGAGAAAGCTGCGGGCCACTGTGCCCTCCGTGCAGAGGACCGTGTTGCGTGTGGCGTTCCGAATCTGCATCGCGCTTCAGGCGAAGCCCTTCATGAGGACGGGCACGGCTGGACCCAGCAGAACGACGAAGATGGCCGGGAAGATCAGAAACGCCATCGGGATCAACATCTTGATCGGTGCCTTCTGGGCGGCCTCCTCGGCACGCTGGCGGCGGCGGACTCGCATCTGTTCGCTCTGGATACGCATGACCTTGGCCATGCTGACACCGAGCTGATCCGCCTGCAGGATGGCCGCGATAAAACTAGTCAACTCTTCCAACTCGACGCGGTTGGCCAGGTCCCGCAGGGCTTCGCGCCGCGAGCGACCGAGACGCATCTCGCTGAGCGCCCGGGCGAACCCTGCCGACAGTTCATTGTTCCACTTCTCGATCACTTTGCTCATGGCGGCATCAAACCCGAGCCCGGCCTCAATGGCGATCGTCATCAGATCGAGCGAATCCGGCAGAGCGCGCAAGATCTCCTTGCGGCGTGCCTTAATCTTGTTGCCCAACCAGATGCTGGGAAGCATGAAACCGAGGACCAGGAAGCCGAGTGTGAAGAGGATCAGGCGGCCGACGGATGCGCGGGAGATCAGAAGGAAGAGAAAGGGGAGCCCGCCGGCGACGAGCGCCGAAAGGCCACGGACGCCAAGGAAGTCGGCGACAGTCCAACCGTTGGGTTGGCCGGCGAGGTCCAGTTTATGGCGGGTCGCCTCAACCGTGCGAGCCGGTGTAAACCGGGTGACGATTCCTGACGACTGCTGCAGCAATGGTCTCAGCACGCGTTCGCTGAAAGGCGCCTCCAATTCGATCTCCTGCAGCGAGCGGGCTGCCGGACGCGCCCCGTACCGGTCGAGCCGCGCCGCGACCTCATCTGGCCGGCGGCCAAGGCTCAACCCGCTCATGATCATCACCACACTCAGTCCCATCAGGCCGGCAAGGAGCAGTTCTACCACCTCACACCTCGATTTGCATGATTTTGCGCATCGCAAAGTAGCCCAGGGCGACCATCAAGGCGGCGGCCCCCAGCATGATCCAGCCACAGGTTGTCTTGTACAGGACAGACATGTACTCGGGGTTGAGGATGAAGAGGATCACACTAAGAATCGCGGGGAGGAGGCTGATGATCGTACCCGAGAGTGTCTGCTGGGCGGTGAGCACGCGGATCTCGCCCTGAATGCGCACACGCTCGCGAATCGTGTGGGCCAGGATATCGAGGATTTCTGCCATGTTGCCACCAATCTCGGCCTGGATATTGATAGCTGTGATCATCATGTCCAGATCGTCGCTTTGGATGCGGTTCTGGAGATTGGCCAGGGCCGCCTCGTTGGTCAATCCCAGGCCGATCTCGCGGATAACCCGATCGAACTCAATGGAGATGGGTGGTGGCATCTCGCGCGAAAGGACCTCCATCCCTTGCAGGAGGCTGTAGCCCGCGCGTAGCGAGTTGGCCAGCAAGACGATGGCATCGGGCAATTGGTTGCCAAAGGCGATCCGGCGCTGCCGTTGGCGATAGCGCAAGTAGAAGCGCGGGAGAAAGAGACCGACGATCGCTGTGCCAACTGCCAGAATGGGGTTCCGGAAGATCATAAGCCCGAGAATCCCCATGAGGATGATCGTTCCGACGGTAACCAACGACCACTCGCCCGGTGTCAGCTTGAGATCCGCGCGAGCCAGCTCGATGAGAAGGCCGCTTGCCTCGGCACGCTTGTGGACCCGTTTGTCGAGCCAGCCAACCAGATCAGCGTGCTCAATCTCGGCGAGCGATTCCTCCGTGACAAACGTATAGGCAAAGTTCTCACGGGTTGCGTAGCGGCCCAACCGATCGTCGATCGCTTCACCGGGCGAACTGAGGACCCGCGCGAGGCCGGCGAACGTCACAAAGATCGAGACGCCCAGTAGCAGGGCGATGATGAGGCTCACGTCCATACCGCCACCCTTCTTTCGGCAGGCTGAGGCAATAGTCTGGGCTGGGTCTCAGGCCAGGAGAGCACGGACGGAGCCGGCCACGATTCGCCGTTCTTCCCCTTGATCTCTGCCTCGACTCGTAAGCTGCTTGTGCCTCTCAGCCTTGACCCCTCCTCGTTGCGCATCAGTAAGGCCGTGTGGCTCCAAAGATGGCCGGGGGCAGGTAGATGTCGTGGGCTTCGAGGCGTTCGGTGCATTTCGGGCGGACGCCTGTGGGGCGGAGGCGGCCGATCACCTTGCCATTTTCGAAGCCAGTCTGTTGGAAGGTGAAGACCTCTTGCATGACGATAACATCACCCTCCATGCCCTGTACCTCGGTAACACTCGTGATCTTGCGAGTACCGTCTCGGAAACGCTCCTGGTGGACGATCAAGTCAACGGCGCTGGCAATCTGTTCTCGGATGGCGCGCAAGGGGAGCTCCATCCCGGCCATCAGCGACATTGTCTCCATGCGGGCCAGGGTGTCGCGCGGGCTGTTGGAGTGCAACGTGGTGAGGGAACCGTCGTGGCCGGTGTTCATGGCTTGAAGCATATCCAGCGTTTCGCCCCCACGGCACTCGCCGACGACGATCCGGTCGGGGCGCATCCGTAAGCAGTTGATGACGAGCTGGCGAATGCTGACCTCACCGCGTCCCTCGATGTTCGGTGCACGACTCTCGAGGGTGATCACATGCTCCTGGTTGAGTTTCAGCTCGGCGGCGTTCTCGATGGTAATGATTCGCTCGTCGTCCGGAATGAAGCTGGAGAGCACGTTGAGAAGGGTCGTCTTCCCCGAGCCTGTTCCTCCGCTAATGACCAGGTTGAGTCTGGATTCGACGCAGGCTTTGAGGAACTCGAGCGCCTCGGCGGTGATCGACCCAAACCGCAGCAGGTCCTCGGCTCGCAGCCGCTCACGGCCGAACTTGCGGATAGTAATCGTCGGACCGTTCAAAGCGAGCGGGGGGATCACAATGTTGACCCGGCTTCCATCGGGCAGGCGTGCGTCCACATAGGGTTGGCTCTCGTCTACGCGCCGTCCGATGGGCGAGACGATACGGTCAATGATGCGGAGCACGTGGTCGTCACTGTCAAAGGTGATGTCGGTCTTGCCCAATTTGCCCTGACGCTCGGCGTAGACGGAACGGGGACCATTGACCATGATCTCACTCACCGAGTCATCTTCGATCAGCGTCTGAATGGGTCCGAGGCCGAGGATTTCGGCGACGATCTGCTCGAAGAGCCCGGATCGTTGAGCGCGCGTCAAGACCAGCCCTTCCTGGCCCAAGAAGGTCTCGAACATCTCACGAATCGTGTGCCGGACCTCATCGGTGCGCGACAGATCCATCTTGGGATCGAGCTCGGCGATGAGTTTGTTTTGAATCTGGAGCTTGAGTTCGGTCAACGTGTCACGGCCCGTGGCGAGCGACTGGCGACGCAGGCGCAAATCCTCAGTGCGACCGTTCAGGATGCCAGTGGGAGGCGACGCCGGCGGCGCTGCTGGCGAGGGAGTGACGGGCGTGCTCTGTTTGCCTTCGATGCGGCGAAGAAGACTCATATGAACCTCTTAGTGCCTTAACGATTCAAGAGTTTGCCAAAGAGCGATCTTTTTTTGACCGGTTGGGGCGCCGCTGTGGAGACAGCCGGCGTGAGGGCCGGCTCGTCACCGGGCACAGCCACCAGCATTTTGGCGAGCTGAACGACATCGAGGCTCACCTGGCTGCGTGGCTGGGTGAGTACGAAGGGGAGACCCTGGTTGATGGCGGTGTTGACGATCCGATCTTCGCGGCTGACCGCCGCGAAGATCGGGTGCTTGATGCTGGCCCGAATCGCCTCGGCTGTGATGCCGGTGCGCGGATCGTACTTGTTGAGGAGCAACAACACTTTCTCCTCGTCATATTTGAGCTGCTCACTCACATCGAAGAAAAGTGTGGCATTCTTGATCGCCGGAATCTCTGGAGTGGTGATGAGCAGAACGATGTCAGCACCGTCGAGGAGCGTCAAGGTGCTCTCACCGAAACTGGTTGGGGTATCAATCAGGACGTAGTCAAAATGGTCACGGAGGGCCGCAAGGATACTCTTGAGGTGCTCGATGGTAATCAGGTCGGCCATCTCCGGGGATGGGGGAGCGAGCAAGACTTTGAGCCCCGAAGGGTGGTTGGTCATCACATCGGCGATGAACTGGGCGTCAAGCTCATCGATGTGCTCGCAAAGGTCGATGATACTGCGCGCCCTATTCAGATTGAGAAGGACTCCGATATCACCGAACTGAAAGTCGCCATCGAGCAGTGCGATCCGCGTTCCCTTGCGGACCTCCTGGAGCGCGATTGCGAGATTCGCGATGAGGGTGCTCGTCCCAACACCCCCTTTCGCGCCGAAGGCAGCGATGATGCGACCGGTGCGAGTCGGGGGCGGTTGGGGCGTGGCCGGGTGGATCGTGTTCGCATAGGGGGTGCCTGGATGGCTGCCGGGCGAGGCTGGCCGGGAGGCAACGGCCGCTAACGGCGGCTGGCGCCCCAATTCATATACCCGGCGGATGCTCGTGATCAACTCGTCGGCCGAGAAGGGCTTGATGAGGAATTCTCGGGCCCCCGCGAGCATCGAGCGACGAAGGTAGTCCGCTTCGCCCTGCACCGACATCATGATGATCTGGAGGCCGGGTACCTCGCGGGTAAGAATCTCGCCCGCGCTGATCCCGTCAATGCCAGGCATGTTGATGTCCATCAAGACGACGTCAGGCCGCAGTTGCTTACCGAGTGCAATTCCTTCCTCTCCGCTGGCCGCCGCGCCTACGACCTCAACGCCGCGCTCGAAGAGCAGGAGTTTTTTCAAGTTCTCACGTGTTTCGGTGATGTCATCGACGATCATCACACGAATGATGTCTTGTTCACTCACAGGATTTCTCCAGCCGGCGGATGAGGTCAGAGGCGCGTGGCCCAGCCAGGGCGACCCAGAGGAGCGCTTTATGGGAGCGGCTGGTTCGGGCCGGTCCGGAAACGCAACTCATCGAGGATCACCTGATCCCCGACCGGGTCGAGCTCGCGCACGTCCTCATCATTCACCGGCCGCAGGGCTAGATCGAAGGAAAGGCCGTCATCTTTGGCTTTCTTGAGCCGAAGAGCTTCGTCGGGCGTCACGATCAGGGTAATGACGCTGACACTCGCCCGGCCAGTCTGGCTGCCATCGCCGGTGGTCGGTGCCCAGGTACCGACTTTCAGCACGAGGACATTCTGGGCGACCAACTGGGTTACGACTTCCTCACCTGTCGGGCCGATGTTGCTCAACTTGGAGAGCTGGAACGAGGCCATCACATCCGCCCGGTCGCCGTCGCGGATCGCGCCTCCGACCCCACTAACGTCATCGATCGGCAGTGAGACGGCTACGAAGCCCTTGGGGATGATGTACGCCGGGTCGGATCCGAGGCCAAGGCGCTTCTCTTCCAACTCTTTGTCGATCAGCATGGATTGCAGGATGATCTGACCGGGGTAGACACGGGTCGAGGAGAGCTTCCCTGCGACGGTCGTGGTATCGGTCACGACGTCAGGGGGAAGGGTATCGGCGGGCCACTCGCGGATCCCAATCGCATCGGCCAGGATTGGCTGATACGGCTCGATTGGCTGGTAGGCGACGACCACGGGTTGGAGGGGAACCGCCGCCGCTGCTTCCTCCCCGGATGCGGGACGGCTGGTGCGCAGAATGAAGAGGGTGGCTATGGCCGTGATAATGCCGAGAACCAGGCCAAAGATCATCATGATACGGCCACCACGTCGCATACGGGAGTCTCCTCTCGTCTATCAAACCGGCCTCATTGTAGGAGTGGCGCACGGGACGGGACAAGGGGACGCTAGTCCTACAGTCACTCTTGAGCGTGTGAGGGAGGGTGTCACCTTGAACGCCGCCTCTCGAGGGAGTGACGCGTGTCTGTCAAGGTGGACTGTTCCGTCAGGGCTGGCAGCCAGGCGTGGAAGCGAAAGAGTGGCGCCACGCTGACCGTGACGGGCGGGCCATAAGCGATGAGGCCCTCCGTGCTGCTTGCGGCGTACTCTTCGTTGCGGAGCAGGAGCGGCTGGCTGCTGCGATTCTCGGCGCGGACCACAATCTGACGTTCACTTGTGCCCCCGTCTCCGGGGAGATCACCCAGGGACCAAAGGAGCCCGGGGCCAGCGCCGCCGCCATTACTGTTGACGACTGTAAAGCCGCCGGGCAAACGGTCGCTTAAAACCACCCCGGCGCTTCCAATGGGGCCGCTGTTGGTGACTGTCAGCGTGAACGTCACGAGATCACCGTGCGCGACGGCTATAGCCGATGATTCAAGCATCACGTGGAGTTGCGGGTGACCATCGACCTCTACCTCGACCGGACGGCCGCGTTGAGGGCGGCTCTCAGCACTGGTCACCCCATAGTCATCATTGACGACGGCGACGGTTCGGGCAGGGAGGGGTCGAGCGACTCGGATTATCAGGATGTAGTGAGCACCTTCGTTGGGAGCGAGTGCGGTTGGTGCCCAGTGCACCACGGTGCGATCAAGGGTTGCCTGTGGGGCAGCGACAAACACGGTATTCGCAGGGAGCCGGTCGGTGAGGATGACAGCACTGGCCGGGCCACTGCCGTAATTGGTGATCGCCAGGGTGTAGGTGAGCAGATCGCCGGGTTTGACCAGGCGGCGGTCCGCTTGCTTGCTGACGCGCAGTTGTGCTTCGGGCGGGAGGTAGGTGAGGGCCACCCGGTGCAACGCCGGTGTCACGCCCGGCTGCGTGCTTGTCATAAAGACTCGATATTCAACCGACGACGTACTCGTTGAGGTGAGATCCGTTCCGATCGTGAACGTGGCCTCGCGGGTGACCTCAAGGTCCGGGCTGGCAAGCGCCAGGGCGGCGACCGGGCGACCGCCGAGATCGTGGTCGCGCCAGGGTGCGGTGGGCGAGAGGCGGTACTGCAGCGTCAACGTGGCGAGAGCGCTATTCGTGATAGCGGTGCTGATGGACAGGATTCGCGGTTGGCTGCCCGGCGGAAGCGTGAAGGCATCCTCAAATTGGCCCGCAGGCCAACTTCCGGCGCCAAGCCCACGCACCGCAGCGCTGCTGGTGGCCGCGAGGGGAAGGGCGCTGGCGCCGATCATCTCTTGCCCGCCCACTACCCAGAGGCGCTCGCCCAGGATGGCACTTCCGTGTCGCCAGCGTCCCCGTGGAAGCGGCGCCCCCGTGATCCACGGGCCGCGGGCGGGTATGGGCCAAACACGGAAGCCGCCCGCTGCAGGAAGAGCCGCTTGCTGGGTCGAGGTGACCACCTCGTCAGCAAGACCGCCTGTCAACCAGAATTGCTCCTCACGCGAGACCAGTCCAAAGAAGCTGAGCGGCGCGGGGAGATCCTCCTTGTACTGCAGCGGGCCTAAGGATCCGTCGGGAAGCAGATCGGCCACGAGAACGTCAGGGCGCGATGTGCGGTTATGATCCTGACCGCCCACAATGTAGAGCCAGCGACTTCCCGACGGAGTGGCGATCACCGCTGCGGCGCCAGCCACGCGCGGTTCTGGCAGGGCTCCCACGGCCTGCCAGGCTGCCAGGCGGCCATCCGCCAGCAGGCGGCTGTGATAGATCGGGGATTGAGAGGTGGCGTTGCTGATGCCACCGATCAGATACACGTCCTCGTCGGCGCTGGCGACCATCGTGTAGTGCAAGGCGACGGGCAGTGTCGCGGTAAGCGTTTCCACCGCGATGATGGAGCCATCGGCTGCGACAGGCAGGCGGTAGACGCTGGCTACGGACGGGAACGCATACCCCTGCCGGCGGTAGCCGCCGAAAAGGTAGAGGGCCGGCGCGGCGGTTGCGCTGGTCCCCAGTTTCAGCACGGCGAAGCCCGCCAATCCTACCGGAAGCTCTTGGGGAAGGCGCTTCCAGGCGGCCATCACACCATTCTGCCACCTCGCCCGATAGATGGTTGTTTCGGGTTGCAGGCCCTCAACCGCGCTGGCACCACCGATCGCGTAGAGGCTGGCGCCAAGCGCGGCGACACCAAGGTCCATTCGCGGTGCAGGGAGGTCCGGCCCGGCGGACCACGGGCCGGGGACACCAACAGTGGCCAGGGTGACGGCGCCATCACCGAGGGAAATCGCCTGAGTGTGGGTCAAGATGCCGGCCTGAAAGTCGGCGGCGGTCGTGTGGACCGGCGGCGGGAGGGCATCGGCCGTGGCCCCTGCGCCGAGAAAAAGAGCAGTCGCCAGCATCGCACCGGCGACTGCGAGTGCAAACCCGAGACGACAGAGAGTGCTGAGATGAACGGTCATGGAGGCTACTGGGTCATTTTGATCACGGTGACCCCCGTGTCGTACGGCCCGCCCAGGTCGCCTTCCGCGATGTAGTCGACAAAGTAGCCATCGATACTCTTGTTGCTTCCCTGTGTTGTGGTCCCGGTGACGTAGAAGGCCGCGAAGCTGATGATATGATAGTAGTAGCTTCCAACCATGCGGGGATCATCAGTGTAGGTATCGACGTAGACATCACCGTAGGCTGGATTGTCGTGGCACTGGTCCCACTGCCAGCCAGGGTCATACTCCCCACCGTTCTCCTGGTGATTTTCTGGGCGGCTATCGCAAAGGGGGTCGCTGGTGAAAGAGCGTACATAATCGTACACCGGCAGGATCAAGGTCTTGCCTTCGGAGACGTACGGATCTTTGAGGGATGCCGCTTTCACGCCAGGTGCTGATTGGAGCTCATATTTCGTTGCGATCGGCTGTTGGTACGTATTTTTCATCCACTCTTTGATATCGTCCTCGCTATGGTTGCACTTGGCCGGGTAGTTGCAATCGAGGTCTATCCAGCCGCGTCCGGCCCCCGTGATGTCACCAACGCCCGGGGTTCCTTTATCATCCGTCCAGATATGGAACTCATTGAGCGGGTTATTACGCTGGGAGGCGGGTGGCACCACGCTTTTGTGGACGGCGATAGGCTGGGTACCCAAGGCCGCTTTGGCCGGGCCGAATTGGGCGGTTGCTGTTGCTCGGACGGTGAACTCATTCTGTCCGATGACCTGGCTGATGAGACTGCTGAAGTTTCGTCCGGTGACGACCCGGATCCCGTTGACAGCCGGCGGCGGTGGGACTGGGAGTACGGAGCAAGTGACCCGCTTTGAGGTCGGCGTGTAGTAAATCTCAAGCAGGTTCAGGTCAGAGAGGTGCCGACTGACCGCATAGTCTTGGACCGCACCGCAGAGGGCGGCCTCGGTCACGCCGATGTTGCGGTTCTGGGCCATAACGACGGCCCCAGCCAGGGCGGCACCATCGGCGGCGTTTTGAACGTTGCGGCGTTGCAGATAAATGTTCCCGCCATCGACGGCAAGTCCTAAAAAGGCCATCAATCCCAACAGCGCCAGCGCTATGAAAATGAGAGATTGGCCCTCTTCGCTTCGGGTGTGGCGAAAAGATCTCATGGGGACATCTCCTGTGAAAGGCTGTGCGGATTATGGTGCGCGGATCGGTTGGACGGCCCGCGCTTGCAGACGAATCGAGTTGACTCCTGCCCCTCGAAAGAAAGGCATCAGGAATTCATGGTCGTAGACCACTGTGACGGTGATTGGATCTCCAATCTGGGGTACGGTTGGATTCGGTGTCTCGACGATAACGTTCTCGATGCGGTCTGTCTGGATCAGGCCATTCTGGCTCTCGTTACGGACGCGATCGACGACGTTGTTTGGATACCCGCAGTCATAATTATCGGCTGAGCTACGACAGCGGGGCCGGAAAGAGCCATAGGCAGCCCCTTCGCCAGCAGCATTTCCCAGGGCAACGTAGGTAAAGTAAGCGCGACCAAGGTCGACGATGCCGGTAAGGATCAGGATGAGGACAGTAAAGCCGAGAGCGAATTCCAGAAGCCCCTGTCCTTCCTCGCTGTGTTTCTCCTGCTGCAGCATGGTGTTCACTCGTACTTCGTGTGTTTCGGTGGGCGAGCGATTTATGATCTTGGACTTGCTACCCGACATCTCCTAAAAGGAATCGCTCATCTGGAATAGGGTGGGTCGCGTGTGCGGGCGCGTCGTGCTCGCACACGCGACCCCAATGTGAGCGAAAGGAATAAACTTTCGGCTACGAGTGGCCAGCGATGGCTCTCTGACGACCTTGATTCCCTTTACTCACTAGTAGCAATACTGGTTGACGCTTTGCCCCTGGTTGTTTTGCAAAGAGGCACAAGCGCTGGTATTGTCCCACACACTCTGGCTCTGCCTCCAATAGAGATCGCTTGCCGTATTGGTGCCACTTTGTGTCCAGACGCGAACTGAAGCGGCTGGATTGAGTGTGAATGAGGAGAACGTGAAACTGGTGCCTGTGGTGTCATTTCGCAACGTCCAGCCATCCATGTTACCAGGTGACCCACCGGAATTTCTGATCTCGACGTACTCTTCGTTGACGTCATCACTCTGGGAGCCATTGACAATCCGTACGATCCGTATATTCGCTGGGGTCGGTGTCGACGTGTTCGTTGCCGCCGGTGGCAACGGCGTGTTGGTTGGTGGTGGCGGTGTTGGCGAACTGCCACCCGACGGCGTCGCGGTTGGTGGACTGCTACCCGACGGTGTTGAAGTCGGTGAGGCGCCACCTCCGGGGGTTGCGGTTGGCGGACTGCCACCCGACGGTGTTGAAGTCGGTGAGGCACCACCGCCGGGGGTCGCGGTCGGCGATGATCCCGCGACTTGCGTCGCCGTTGTGGTCGCCGTCGTAGTCGCTGTTGGTTGGCCCGGCGCGGTCGTTGCGGTGGGCTGGCCGGGTACGGGCGTCGCGGTTGGTGTTTCCGGGCCGGGTGGTGTGGCCGTCGGCTGGCTCGGCGTTGCTTGCACGGGCTGGCATGGCCGGGGCGTCGGGGAGGGCGTCGGCGAGTACGTCGGCGCCGGCCCCGAAGTCGCCGTTGGTTCGACTGCCTGGGTCGGACAGGGCGGGAGCGTTGGGGTGCTGCGCGGCGTGGGCGACGGGATTGGCGTGTTGGTCGGTGTCGGTGTCGGAACCGGCGGGAACGTTGGCGATGG
>DOUV01000444.1:13427-19191 GCA_003520455.1 Chloroflexota bacterium
GGTTGATACTTCGCGCCGGTGCCCGAGCCGAGAACTGTTCGTGCGGAGGTGAAGCGGACGATGAAGCTCGGCCAGAGTTGGGAGATTCCCGGCACGAGCGGGTGGAAATCGTAGACCGGTTCAACCACGATTCGATCTTTGCCGGCTCTGGCATTCCCGCAACTGCTCAAGCGACTGCTAAAATCACCGGTATCACACCATTTGTTGATCGAGACCGTGTTGGGATCAATACCGACGATCTTCGAACGTATTGCGTTGTAGATGCCGATATCGTCCGACGGGTAGATCGCACCATAGCGCGATCCCTCGCGGGCCGCGTTTGAAAGGGACGCCCATATGAACACGGCGCGGCCCATGTCGAAGATACCCATGATGAGCAACATCAACATTGGCAGCACCAGTGCAAATTCGACCAGACTCTGGCCTGTTTGCCGGAAAACTCTCATGGAATGGCTCCAAGTGACGCGAGCCGCAGGACATGGAACGGCAAAGGCTGTGCTGTTGCAACGGCAGTCATTGGATGCCGACCATTCATCGAGACGCCCTGCCAGGAGACAAAAAGCCCACCCGCGATCGGGTGGGGCTCTCCGGAGTTACGCGAACAATCTGTGTGGGGAGAGCTACCGATAGCAGGTAACCTTAAAAAGTACAGCGACGTCTCTCCCGTAGCTGTATCTGCGTGCCCATCGGCATTCAACGTTATCAACGTGAATGTGTAGTGGTATTTTCAGCATTTAGTATAAGAGTGTGCGTTATGAGCAAACAATAGGATGCGAGTACCTTGCGCCTGCGGCCAATGGGCCTCAAAAACAACGCTCGCCCGGGCGATCTCGTGGGCGAGCGTTGGCAAGAAGTGAAAGCTGTTCAGTTGTGGCCGGGGAGAATATTCGCTTCCGGGACCGTCTCGGCGGGGATGGGAATCTCGATACGGACGCGTGTTCCGCGCCCAACGCTGCTTTCAACCGCGATCTGGCCGTTGAACAGCTCGATGCGCTCCTTTAGTGCGACGAGGCCCACCGTACGCTGCCGTGAGGTCGTGAGCGCGGCCGGGACGTCGAAGCCGCTGCCGTCATCCTCGACGATCGTGACGGCGGGATCGCCGCTGATATCGAGCGTCACCTGGATGTGGCTGGCGCGGGCGTGCCGAGAGGCGTTGTTGAGCAGCTCCTGGATTGCACGGAACGTGGTGACCTCAATGGGCGGAGGGAGGCGCCGTTCCTTACCGACCAATTGAAGATGGACGGCGATCTTGTTTTTCTCCTCGAATCCACTGACGTAGCGCCGGAGTGTCGGCACCAACCCCAGATCGTCGAGCATCATCGGACGGAGATCGAAGATGAAATCGCGCACCTTCTGGAAGGTCGTGTTGACAGCGTTCTTGAGGCTTCCCAACTCCGCCCGCGCTTTCGCCGCATCTGTATCGAAGAGTCGCTCACAAATCTCGGCCTGAAGAATCAGATTCGTCAGGGACTGAGCGGGGCCATCGTGCATCTGGCGGGCCAGATGCTGGCGCTCGCTCTCCTGTGCTTCGATAATGCGAGTGATCGAAAGATGGGGCGTGTGGTGCGCAAGATTCTGGCCCGGCGCATCGTCTTCTGGCCAGGGCATATTGCGGGGAACCGTACGGCTGAGATCCAGGAAGCGCTGCAGGTCCTGGGCGTATTTTTCCAGGGTGCGTTGTTTGTTTTGGAGTTGTTCGACCTGACTCCGCATCATAAAGAGGCGCAACTGAGCTTCTTGGGCCGCCGTGTACAGCGCACGGATATCATCGCGCGGCACGGTGTCGAAGTTGGCCTCCATTTGGCGCACTTTCGTGTCCACCTGGACCTTGCGGTGCGCCAGCCGCTCGACTTCAGCCGTGCTCTGCCGAATCAGGACGTCGATCTCGCGGAGTTCCTGTTGCACGCGTTCGAGATCACGCTCACTATCAGAGGTGAATTCTTCCAGGTGACGGAGAAAGTCGGTTGACGTTGTGGGCATGTCCCTGGTGCCAGTCTCGGGATAGGTCTGGCTTACAAACGATCGTAGCGGGTATCTTGCAGCCGGATCCAGCCATGGCGGAGGGCATAGACGGCGGCCTGGGTACGGTCGTTGACCGCGAGCTTGCGCAGGATCGAGGTCATATGGTTTTTGACTGTCTGGCGGCTGATGCCAAGTGTGTAGGCGATTTCCTTGTTGCTGTACCCTTTGGTGATGTACACCAAAATCTCCATCTCGCGTGGTGAGAGTGGTACGAACATTTCATCGCTCGGCTCGCCGTACACCGTCATATCTTCAAACTGTTTGAGCAACCAGGCAGCCATCTGGGGCTCTCCAAGCACTTCGTCGTTGATGACGTAGTTTCCCTGCGCGACCTCACGCACCCCGCTCAGGAGCCGGTCTGGACGGACATCCTTTGGGTAGTATGCGGATGCACCAGAACGAATCGCATGAAAAAGCTGCTCCTCGTCATGATAGGCTGTCAGAATAATGATCCCGATCTCAGGGTGGTGGGCCTTGATATCGCGGGTCACCTGCAGCCCATTCAAGGACGGGAGGTTGATGTCCATCAGGATCACGTCGGGCAATTCGCGGCCGGCGACCTCGATGGCCTCACGGCCATCGGCGACCTCCCCGACGACGCTGATGTCTTCTTCCATTTCGAGAATACGTCGCAGGCCCTGACGGAAGAGAGGATGGTCATCGACGAGTAAAACGCGGATTGAGTTCACTCCTGCCCCCTTACACGGCATGGTGCAATAAGTGGGACGATCGCGGGATCGTCACGAGGACGCGCGTGCCACCCTGGGCACGATTTCCGATCTGGAGCGATCCTCCGACGAGGCGTGCTCGATCGTGCATACTCACTAACCCTAGATGTCGTTGGCGTCCGCTGACGACCGCGTTCAAATCGAGTCCTTTTCCATCATCTTCGATGAGCACTTCGAAGATGTCTTCCGAGGCTCGAAGATGAATCGTAACCTGACTGGCTCGAGCATGTTGCCGCACGTTGGTGAGAGCTTCCTGGATAATCCGGAAAATGACCAACTCAAGCATTCCGGGGAGGCGTTCGGGTGGGAACTGGCTGTCGAGCACCACTGCAAGGCCAGTTTCGGCTTGAAAACGGGAAGCATAATGTCGAATGGTGCCGATGAGACCGAGTTCATTTAGAAGAGTTGGGTTCAGCTCGAAAACGAGCTTTTGGGTGGTTCGCAGTCCCTGGCGTAATTCTTCTTCAAGAGCCGCCAGACCTTCTTTTGCCAGGTCTGGTCGTTCGTCCATCAACTGGAGGCAAGCCGCCAATTCGAAGATGGCATTGGCAAGAAGTTGGCCGGGTCCATCGCTTACACGAGCTGCGAGCCGAGATGAGGCCTCCTCCAAGAGTTGAAACGTCCACAAAGGGTATGATTCCGCCAATAGCCTGTTTGTCTCAGCCGTTTCGTTGGCTGATTCCGCATCCATGCTAACCTCCTACGATTATAACATACCTTGTTCTCTAGCTCAATTACGCTTCTGTTAAGATCACATTTAAATTCTGTCAGAATAAAACAACCTCAGACATTAGGGGTTCATTTCAAACGATGCTTATGGTACTGCAGTTTAGTTTCTAACAGGGGAAACAGCCGAGATCCGGAACGTCTAAAGATGCGCTCGGGGGGAGAGAATCGACTGTACGTCGGCCAGATGCGTCCAGGCGCCGATTGCATCTTCGGCTGAACGGTAACAAGGCTTGACCAGGCTGTTTCGTATACCGCCAGGCTCTGATGACCGGCCGCTCGTGTGACAGGACAGTCACGTTGGGAAACAAGGCGAAGAGCCGGGGCGTGGGCCATCACCGGGTACCAATCGGGGAAGAAGATGACATGGGTGACCCCGCGGGCCTGCATCAGATGCAGCAGGCCACTTTCATCGCGCAGCAGCGGAATCGTCTCGGGGGAGACCAGCCCGGCGAGATCGAGCAGTGGGCGGTCGGCGAAGTACCCAAGGGCCCCGATGTCGTGAGCCGCGATCAGATCGGTCGGCTTTGTAGTCGTTGCGACCCAGCGGGCGGTGCCGACCATCTCGCAGGTGATAACGGCGGTATCCTCGGCGTAGGCCAGACTCCCGCGGATCCAGAACAGCAGAAAGACCACTCCAGCACTGATCACCAGCGAGCGGCTGAGGATGCGCGGTGTGGCGGTCACGAGGGCGCGGAACGCCCACAGACCGTACACGAGCGCTACGGGAATGATGGGCATCAGGTAACGGCCGTGCTGGTAGGTGACCGGTAGCCGGAGCGCGTAGATGGTGATCAGACCGAGGGCCCAGACGGCGGGAACCAGCAGCCTTATCCTGTTGGCGGTCTTCTGCGGTTGGTTGCCCGTCGTCCCGCGTTCGTTGCTGGTTGCCCACTGGCCCCCGACCCCCCGCCGCCGGCCCCAGGCCAGCCGTACGGCAACCCAGCCAAGCCCGAGGAGGAAGAGGACCTGCCCACCGATCCAGGGGAGCCAGGCCTGGGTGAGCAGGCGCTGCCACAGCGGGATGGTATCGATCAGGAGATGATATTCCGCCTGCTTGGCATAGAAGGTATTGGGAAACGGGCGCCCTGTGAGGTGCCAGTTTACGAGCAGGTACGGGGCAACCAGGATGAGCCAACCGGCAACGTAGGCGCCCGTGTGGCGGGCAGAGCGATCGAGGTGGCCCTGGCGACTGCGCAGCACCAGGACGAGCCAGATCAGCGCGACGAGCCAGAGTCCCTCGGGGCGAGTGAGGGTGAGGAGCCCGCCGAGCACGCCCCACAGGAGTGGCCGGAGCGCCAGGTGGGGTGCAAGCGCGAGGGCGAGCAGCAGGGTTGCCAGGAACGTGTAGAGCAGGATCTCCATGCCGCTGACCGCTGCCCAGGTCAGGTGCCACTCGACCAGCACCGCCAGACCTACCCAGGGGGCAAGGCGCGCGTCATCAAACAGGGCGCGAGTCAACCGGGTCGTGGCCCAGGCGGTACCGAGGAGGCTGAGCAGGCCGAAGGCGTACGTCCACAGGCGCAGGTCGCCAGGGAACCAGTGGGGGATCGCGAGCAGCAATGTCCACAGCGGCGAGGTACTGCCGGCACTTGGCGTACCGGGCACAAATGACCACTCGCCGAGGTGGGCCAGGTTGCGGGCGTAGGTTTGATGGATCCAGGCATCGTCAAGCGGGTAGCCGAGCTCACCCGCGATCAGCCGTGCCTGGGCAAGATAGAGTCCGGCTGTGGCGACGGCCAGTGCCAGAGCGACGAAGGTGTGAGCCAGCCTGGATGAGGCGATGCCGGGGTGTAGAGCTACGGAGGAAAGTGATTCCTCACGGGCTTCCCTCCGGGTGGCTTCCTCTGCCTCTCTACCGGCTATCATCGAATCGCTCGCTCAAACAGCCGGACGGGGGCGCCGAGCGCATCCACACCGTCGGCGACGTGCCGCCAGCCAGGCGGCGGCGTTCCGAACTGCCAGGCCGCGTTGAGTGGGACCGCGTGATCGCTTTCGATAAGCAGCCAGCGCGCCCCAAACCGATCCGCAGCGGCCGTCAGCGCCTCCAGGCTATCACTCGGGATGACGATGGCCGGACGGCCGGTCACGGCCGTGAACGCCGGCGGGTCCACCACCAGCACGGGCCCCGCCGCCGCGTGTTCCGCGAGCCACTGTGCGACCTTGACATAGTGAGTGGCGCGCTCGTTCCAGGACGCCAGCTTCGAATCGGGGGCTGGTGGTAGGAAAAGCGCCTGAGCGTACAGCCACACACTCACGAGCGCTGCCAACGCAACAAACCCATTGCC